>JBMZCY010000161.1:0-4704 GCA_049613825.1 Planktomarina sp. | reverse complement strand
GTGTGGGGTTCCATCGCTAAGTGTTGGGACAATTCAAGGTGGCACTGATGCCTGTTCAGTCCCTGATTTCTGCACCATAGATATAGACCGCCGCACCATGCCGGGTGAAACGACAGCAGGTGTTCTGGCCGAAATCGACGCGGTCATTGCAAGTGTTCAGGCGGATGTTCCTGATCTGAGTTATAGCCTTGGGACTCCGTTCCTTGACGTGCCGCCACTGGACACGGCCACAGATGGCGCATTGGTCAACGCTCTGAAAAATGCGATTAGGGACGTGACTGCGACCGCGCCGCAAATCCAAGCCTTTCCTGGGTCGACAGATGCGCCGAACCTTGGCACTCATACCGTGATTTGTGGTGCGGGGAATTTGGCCCAATGCCATTCGTTGAATGAATACATCGACATTGCGCAGGTCGAACAGGCCACGCAGATTTACATCAAGACGCTGATTGCCTTGCAGGACCAGCCTTAACCAAAGAAAGCCCTGACCCATGGATTGGCGCACAAAACTTCTGAACCCGACACCCCGCGCACGGCAGGATTATTCGTCATTGGCGACCCCTGTGTATCGCGGTTCGACCGTTGTTTTTGACAAACAGAACAAGGTGAACGACGATTGGCAGCAGGCTGAAAAAGGATATTCGTACGGTCTGTATGGCACACCTACGACTTTGGAACTGGCCGCACGCATCGGTGATCTGGAAGAAGCGCGATTTACGTTTATTGTTCCCGGCGGGCAGGCGGCATTGGCGCTGGTGTATCTGTCTTATTGCGACACGGGCAGCCACGCGTTGGTTCCGTATTCGGCTTATGGTCCGAACAAAGAAATGGCCGAAGGTTTGATGGCCCGCATGGGGGTCGAAGTTGAAACCTATGACCCGAACATCGGCGCAGGCATCAGTGAATTGATCCGCGATAATACTGCCCTGATCTGGACCGAAAGCCCGGGGTCCGTAACGATGGAAGTGCAAGACGTGCCCGCAATCGTTGCTGCCGCCCATGCCCGTGGTGTGGCCGTGGCCTTGGACAATACATATGCCGCTGGCGTGCATTTCGATGCGTTCGCCCATGGTGTCGATGTCAGTGTTCAGGCGCTGACCAAATACATCGGTGGTCACAGTGATTTGCTGCTGGGGTCCGTTTCGGTCCGTGACGAAGCCGCATATCAGGTGATGGGACCTACGTATCGTCAATTGGGTCTGGCCGTGTCGCCTGATGATTGCAGCCTTGCCTTGCGCGGGTTGCAAACCTTGTCAGTGCGTTTGGATCAATTGGAAAAATCAACCCTGACTGTTGCAAGCTGGCTGGTGGATAATGATTTGATCGACGCCGTTTACCATCCTGCATTCCCAAGTTGCGTGGGCCATGACCTGTGGAAACGTGACTTTACGGGGTCATCCAGCGTGTTTTCGTTTGTGTTCAAAGACAGCGTTACTGCGCACCAAGCCGAAGCATTCCTGAACCAGCTACAGATTTTCAAAATCGGCCTCAGCTGGGGTGGGGTTACAAGTCTTGCGGTGGTGTACCCGGATGTTGACCGCCCGAACCGCGATTACGGTGGGCGTCTGGTGCGTCTGAATATCGGTCTGGAAGTGGCCGAGGACCTGATTGCGGATCTATCCCAAGCGATGGTCGCAACGATCAAATAACAACAAGGTGGTCATCCGAACATGGATGGCCGCCAACCCTACGTTAAAGATGCAGGTTGATTGCAATCCCGATCAACACAATACCCCCAACCCACGCCAATCCTTCACGCAAGGTGCGTTGGCTGTTGATCGATTGGGCCAATGTACCGCCCATAAATGCGACCAGCAGATCGGATGGAATTGCCGTTAGGGGCACCAAAGCGCCAAGCAATAACAACTGCATCTTGGCATCTGCCATCGCCACACCACCTGTTACAAACGGGGGGAGGAACAGCGCAAAGAACAAGACGGTCTTGGGGTTTAGAAGTTCAACAAACACGCCTTGCATCACGATGGATGAAATGGGTTGGTTTTCGATCTTGTTCACTTCCAAGGTAGCCTCAGCCGTTTTGCGTGCGTCGCGGATCATACCAACGCCCAGCCAGATCAGATAAGCCGAACCTACGTATTTCAACGTCACAACTAGCCAGTCAAACTGGTTCAGGATCGCCGCAAGCCCCAATGCTGTCGCCATTGCCAGCAACACGCCACCCAGCCCCAGCCCGACGGCAGAGGCCATGCCCGCAGCGCGGCTTTGGCCCACACTGCGCGACAGGATGTATAACATCGACGGTCCCGGTGTGGCGCTGAGGGCAAGGCCGGCCAACGCAACGGAAATCATAGCTTCAAGTGATGGCATCATTAATGACCTTGGTTAATTCGGCGCTCAAATTGATTGGCAGAAGTGGTGGTACCATCGGACAGATCGCAAGCAAATTTGCTGCGGTCCATATGTTTCAGGTATGGAAAATCACGGCATAACATCCGTTCCAGATGTGCGCCTGCGATGAAAGGTTCATAGGTCGACGGGCGTTCATCAGTGACCAGTTCAGGGAAGGGTTCAATCACAGTATTGTAATCAGCGGCCACAAAATAAGGCAAGGAAAACCGTTCGGGACTGGTGTTCACGACACGGTGCGGGGTCGACCTGAAGATGCCGTTTGTCCAAGCCTCCATCATGTCACCGACGTTGACGATGAACACGTTCGGATCAACTGGTACGTCGATCCAGCTGTCATCATTCGCCATGACCTGAAACCCTTTGTTTCGGGTATGCAGCAGGGTCAGGCATTCGTAATCGGTATGCGCACCCATGTTGACCGACGCATGATTTTTCGTATGGGACTGGCGCACATAATGCAGCAGGCGTAGTTGCGAAATCGGCTTTTGCATATGCTGCGTCATGGTGCCTTTGGGCAGGCCAAGATGCAGTTCCATACACCCCACAACCAGTCGGCCAAGGGCGGAAATCTGGCGATAATATTCACCGACGATTTCTTTGAAATTATCAATTTCAGGCCAGACATTCGGGCCAAGCACACGGTTGCCCGCCTGATAATCTGGATCAGTGGCTGGCAGGTCCAATCCCATATCGAAGGCTTCATAGCTGCGGTTCTTTTCGTCGGGATAGTCGCCTTTTTCCGTAAACGGCACATATCCGCGATGGTTGCTGCTGTTGGCGATATAATATTCACGCTTTTGCGCATCAGACAGGGCGAAGAACCGTTCGCCTGATTTGTAAGTTTCCTCAATCAGTTGCTGATCAATCCCATGATCGCACAGGCGCAGGAAGCCGTATTCCCGCGTGGCATTGCCAATTTCGTCAGCAATTTCGCGTTTGCGTGCCTCTGAGGCGGTCGCAATGTCCGCGATACTGACAAGCGGCAGTGCTGGTCGCTTCATTTTTATGGCATCTTGGAATTTGAAATTATTTTGGGTTTTGGTCAGCTGTTGTGCGGTCATGGCCTAGCTTCTTTTCGATTGTTGCGGGGAAAAAAAGGTGGAACGCAGATCCGTGACCTACTGCAGATTCGACGGTCACCGCACCGCCGGATTGCTGCAAAAAGCCCAGAACCATAGACAGACCCAAACCACTGCCCTGACCCACCTTTTTTGTCGTGTAAAAAGGATCAAAAATTTGTTGCAGGTCTTTGGCGGAAATGCCCGCACCAGTGTCCCGTATTTCACAATGCACATACCGACCGGGGGTCAGTTGCGCGCCCAATCGGGCAATTTGTCTTTCAGTTAAACGCGTGTTTTCAGTACGGATAACGATCTTGCCATCATCTTTGATTGCGTCCTTTGCATTCACAACCATATTCAACAGCGCATTTTCGGTTGCATTTTGATCTATGTTCACCGGCCATAGATCATCGGATAGATCCAGCGTCAGGTCGATCCCGGATGTCGCCAATGGGCGGCTCCAGTCGCGAACGGTGCGGACCATATTGTTCAAGTCAGTCACAGTTGGATTCAGTCGCGATTTTTGCGAAAATGCTAGGATATTGCGAACCAATTGGGCGCCACGTTTTGTTGCAGTTTGGGCCGCATCTAGTAGATCAGCGGGGGCATCATCGCCAATTTCAGCCTCTAATAATTCAAGATTTCCTGAAATAACGGTCAGCAGATTGTTGAAATCATGCGCGACACCGCCTGCCAAACGACCGACGGCCTCCAATTTGCGGGCCTCGAACAGCTTGGTTTCAAGCGATTTGCGGGTCGAGACTTCTTTGGTCAGTTCCGCATGGGAATTCATCAGATCATAATAACGTTGGTTGGACCGTTCCGCTTCGGCCAGTAATTCCAGCTTGGCGCTGGTCATGGCTGCGACCGTGGTCAACACTTCCAATTCACGTTCGCCGAACATTTTCGGGGCCGGATGTTCACTGTCGATGACACCCACTACACGGTTGCGAAATACCATTGGCACACAAATTTCGGATCGTGCGATTTGAGTGTCAGCGATATAGTCGTGACTGGTCAGCAAATCATCCATGATGATGGGCGCACGGTTCTGCGCAACTTTGCCTGTGATACCGTCACCAAATGACAGTTTCAGCGGGTTTATAATGCTACGTCCGAATGGGTTCTTTTCGCCCAAGGCAGCGACTTGGGTTAGCTGTGTTTGTTCTTCATCTGCCAGATAAATCACGCAGTCCACGAAGTTTAATTTACCAACCACATTCTGCGCCACGTACCAGCACAGATCATCGGCATTTGGGATCGACATGATGTC
>JBMZCY010000160.1:0-4736 GCA_049613825.1 Planktomarina sp. | reverse complement strand
TCGGTCCCGGAATGATCACCAGTGCGATTGATGCGGCAGTGAATGTAAGCCAGATTTCGAATGTCATGCTGGGTCCTTCCAATTATTCTGGATACAGCCCCAAAATTGCACCCCACACAAGGGCCGCTTCGCGTGTATGGCGGGTCGTGCGCACACGGATTTTGGTCCATAGGTCGGCATTTGATGGCTGGTTCGCCGTGATCAATTGGCCCTGCAAGCCCAACTGCCAACACTGATACGCAAGACGCGGCAGGTGGAAGGTCTGGCTGATAAACCCCACTGTCCGCGCCTGATCACGTTGCAGTTCCGCCGCGCAGGTCAGGGGCGTGTGAGTGGCTGTACCGTCAATCTCGATCACTGTTTCCGGTACGCCTTGGTCTAGCAAATAGTCGTACATGAACGTCGCCGCCCGTTGGCTGTTCGAGACGACCAACGTGTGCGTTTTCCCCGCCTTCAGCATAGCGATACCCGCATCAAGGCGTTGTTTGTGCAACGGGCTGATCGTGCCACCCCGCACGATGGCACCAAAGATCAGGACAGCATCAACTTTGGGGGCAGTGGCAGGGGGATGAATGTCAGAACGCAGGTGTAGATGAGTGAGCGGGGCGAAGAACACCCCGATGCACAGACCCACGATGACAAACAACGATTTCATACTTCAAATGCTTGGCGGTGAATTCGCGGTTTCACAAGTCTGATTTGGTTGTCGGGGGAACCTTGTCACGCTATCCCAACACCCGCCCCGCAACCGCATCCAGTTTTGCTACGACCGCAGGATCGCGGGCATCGGCCCCTGTCATTATTGCGAACTCAAGTGCTTTGTCGCAACCATGGGGGCAATTATCTCGCTCAGTCCCCAGCAATTCCGGCAATCGCGCCACCATGCCCCGTGCATTGTCCGCATTGCCGTGAAGCGTCTTGATGATCTGCGTCACATCGACCTCACCATGATCGGGATGCCAGCTGTCATAATCGGTGATCATCGCGACGGATGCATAGCACAACTCTGCCTCCCGCGCCAATTTCGCTTCGGGCATGTTGGTCATCCCGATAACGTCTGCGCCCCAGCTGTCGCGGTACATTTTGGATTCCGCTAGGGTGCTGAACTGAGGCCCCTCCATCGCCAGATACGTTCCACCCCGATGCACGGTGATGCCTTGGGCGTGAGCCGCCGTTTCACATGCATCCGACAGGCGCGGGCAGGTAGGGTGGGCGACGGACACATGTGCCACACATCCCTGACCGAAGAACGACTTTTTACGTGCAAACGTACGGTCAATGAACTGATCCACGATTACAAAATGCCCGGGTGCCATGTCTTCGCGAAACGATCCGCAGGCGGACACGGCGATCACATCCGTCACCCCGATCCGTTTTAACGCATCGATGTTGGCGCGGTAAGGCACCGTTGATGGTGAATGCACATGGCCCCGCCCGTGACGTGGCAGAAACGCCATCTTAACCCCTTGTAGTGTACCAATCAGAATATCGTCACTCGCAGGACCCCACGGGCCGTCGATCTTTTGCCATGTGGCATCTTGTAGACCGTCAATTTCGTAAAGGCCGGACCCGCCAATCACTCCAATCATCGTCTCTGTCATAGCCATGCCCTTTTGTTTCAAAAATCTCACGTATTACCTTTGCACGGGGTCGAAAACGCCACCACCCTTGTGTTTCGCGGCGATCCGTAACAGTAGCGTGCAAAAGCGGGGTGCCAAATGGCCGACCCTGTGATCCCATTATTTGCAAAGGTCCACGCCATGGCGAAATCTTCCTTGTCCGATTGGGTGTCCCGATCCAGTTTCGGTGACTTCAACATCGCCGCCGGTGAAAAGCTGACCGCAGGTCGTATTCGTATCGAATTGCTGGCAGGTTTGACCGTTGCCTTGGCATTGGTCCCCGAAGCGGTTGCCTTTGCGTTCGTTGCAGGCGTGCACCCGTTGGTGGGTTTATATGCGGCGTTTATCGTTGGCCTGATCACGGCCGTTATCGGCGGCCGCCCGGGGATGATTTCGGGTGCTACGGGCGCGTTGGCCGTTGTCATGGTGGCCTTGGTTGCGCAGCACGGGGTTGAGTATTTGTTCGCCACAGTTGTCCTTATGGGCATTATCCAGATCTTCGTCGGTGGCATGGGGTGGGCCAAGTTCATCCGTCTGGTTCCGCATCCTGTAATGCTGGGCTTTGTGAACGGTCTGGCGATTGTGATTTTTTTGGCGCAGATGACGCAGTTCAAAGTGCCAGGCACAGTGGTGAACACGGGTCATGGCATGTCGGGTGGTGAATGGCTGGCCGGTGGTCCGTTGATGATCATGCTGGCGCTTGTCGCATTGACGATGTTCATCATCTGGGCGATGCCGAAGGTGACGAACATTATTCCCGCGCCGCTTGCGGGCATTGGTATCGTTGCGATCATCGTGATTGCGTTCGGGATTGATGTGCCACGTGTGGGTGATTTGGCGTCGATTCAAGGTGGCCTGCCGACCTTCCACATTCCGATGGTGCCACTTGGCCTTGATTTGGTAGAGCCTGCTACCAGTAAACTGGACTTGATATTCGGCGTTTTGACCCGTTCGGAACTGTCGCAAACTTTGCAGATTATTTTGCCTTATGCGTTGATCCTTGCCGCAATTGGCCTGATCGAAAGCCTGCTAACTTTGAACCTTGTTGGTGATATCGTGAACAAACGGGGAGGGGCGTCTCAGGAATCCATCGCGCAAGGTATTGCGAACCTTGTGACTGGTTTCTTCAGCGGCATGGGCGGTTGTGCGATGATCGGTCAATCGATGATCAACGTGAAATCGGGGGGCCGGACACGGATTGCGGGCATTGCTGCTGCGATGTTCCTGTTGCTGTTCATTGTGGCGGCTTCCCCGTTGATCGAACAGATCCCGCTGGCCGCATTGGTCGGTGTTATGTTCATGGTGGTGATTGGTACGTTTGCGTGGAACAGCCTGAAGATTATGACAAAAGTGCCATTGATGGATGCCTTCGTGATTGTGTTGGTCACGGTTGTGACTGTGATGACCGACTTGGCGATTGCGGTTGTTGTCGGTGTGATTGTGTCTGCGCTGGCCTATGCTTGGCAGAACGCTACACGTATTCATGCGAAAACCTCGACGACTGATGAAGGCGCTAAAATCTATCACGTACAAGGTCCATTGTTCTTCGGTTCATCCGATGGATTTATGGAACTGTTCGATGCGGCCAACGACCCCGACGAAGTGATCGTCGATTTCGCGGACAGCCGCGTTGCAGACCAGTCTGCCCTACAAGCGATCGAAGCCGTGGCGCTGAAATATGAGGATGCAGGCAAACGCATCCAACTACGCCATCTGACCCGCGACTGTCATATGTTGCTGACCAATGCAGGCCACCTTGTGATCGACAGTGATGACGACCCTGATTATCAGGTCGCGGCTGATTACCATGTCCGTACTGGCATCTTGTCCGGCGGCCACTAAGAAACAAACACGTCAGCGCAAACATTTGCGCTGGCGCTTGCCACCCCCTGTTTTTTCGACCAAACACTTTGGGAAGAATTAGGGGGCGCATACAATGGTATACAAAGATATTCACGCAGCATCGCTGAACGATCCGGAAACATTCTGGATGGGTGCAGCAGATGGTGTGGATTGGGTGCAGCGCCCGTCCAAAGCGCTGTTTGCTGACAATGCCCCACTGTACGAATGGTTCAAAGATGCGCAGGTCAACACGTGTTATAACGCTGTGGATCGTCATGTGGATGCAGGCAACGGTGATCGTGTGGCGATCATTTATGACAGTCCGGTCACCTCAACTAAAACCACGATCACCTACGCTGAATTAAAAGATAAAGTGTCCCGTCTTGCAGGGGGGCTTGCTGAACGCGGCGTCACCAAAGGTGACCGTGTTATCATATATATGCCGATGGTTGCGGAATCCGTTATTGCGATGCTGGCCTGTGCGCGTATCGGTGCGATCCATTCTGTCGTCTTCGGTGGTTTCGCAGCGAACGAGCTGGCGGTGCGGATCGACGATGCGACCCCCAAAGCTATCATTGCGGGGTCCTGTGGGATCGAACCGAACCGTGTGGTTGAATACAAACCGCTGCTGGACGGTGCCATTGCTATGGCGACCCACAAACCGGATTTCTGCGTGATCCTTCAACGCGATCAAGCCCGCGCTGAAATGACGGACCGTGATGTGGATTGGAACGACGCTTGCAAAGCCGCAGCTGCTGACTGTGTTCCCGTCTCAGGCGACCATCCTGCGTATATCCTTTATACTTCGGGCACGACGGGCCAACCAAAGGGCGTTGTGCGCCCGACTGCGGGCCACTTGGTGGCGCTGAACTGGACGATGAAAAACATCTACGACATGAACCCGGGCGAAGTGTTCTGGGCCGCGTCGGACGTGGGTTGGGTCGTGGGGCATTCGTATATCTGTTATGCGCCGTTGATCGCGGGTAATACGACCATCGTGTTCGAAGGTAAGCCCGTGGGTACACCTGACGCTGGTACGTTCTGGCGGGTGATTGAAGACCACAAAGTCAAATGCCTGTTTACCGCCCCCACTGCGTTCCGGGCTATCAAGCGGCAGGACCCGAAGGGTGAATTCGTTGGTAAGTATGATCTATCGTCGTTGGAGTCCTTGTTCTTAGCGGGGGAACGGTCCGACCCTGACACGATCCATTGGGCGCAGGATCAGTTGAATGTACCTGTGATCGACCACTGGTGGCAGACTGAAACGGGATACGC
>JBMZCY010000159.1:0-4747 GCA_049613825.1 Planktomarina sp. | reverse complement strand
CTTCCAAACGTGCAAGGATGGCGTCCAGATTGTCTGGGAATACCATGAACTCCTGCATGCCTTCCATGGCCGCTTGTGCCATTTCAGCTGGGAAGTCGCGGTCAAAGAACTGTGCCACGCCGCCCGGGCTGTTGGAAGACAGCATCTCGAAGCCCTCTTTCAGGAACTTGTCGTCGTCGATGGACGATTCAGAGTTCACTGGAAGTTGGCCCAGGTTTTTGCCGTTGTTGATTTCAGACTGTTCGCCCGCAGACGCAACGAATGCCAGGAAGGCACGTGCGTTGTCTTTGTTGGCGCCGTTTGCTGCGATGTGGAATGTGTCTGTTGGCGCATCTTCAGCCAAGGCAACACCTTCTGTGATCGCTGGGAACTGGTGGAAGTCCAACTGATCGTCTGTCAGGCCAGCGTCGCGCAATGGTGCAACAGCAAAGTTACCTTTCAAGATCGCACCGGCAGAACCGTCAACCAAGAACGGCAGGGATTGCTGCCAATCTTTGTTCTGGTGATCGTCAACAAATGCGCCCATGCGGACCAATTTGCCCCAGTTTTCGAATGTTTCTTTAACGCGTGGGTCTGTCCAGGCAACGTTACCGGCAGCCATGTCCATGTGGAATTCGAAGCCGTGTGTCCGCATGTTCAGGTAATCGAACCAGCCAGAAGCAGTCCAAAGCCATTTTGTACCGATGGTGTAACACTTACGGCCAGAGGCGATCATGGCTTCACAGTTAGACAGCATTTCGTCGAAGTTTGCAGGCTCGCTTAGGCCCAGTTCGGCATAGATGTCTTTGCGGTAATAGATACCCCATTGGTAGTATGTATATGGGACACCCCACTGCTTGCCGTCGATTGTCATCGCACCTTTGGTGGACGCCAATTGGTTGGCAATGTCTGTACCTTCAGCCCACATGTCTGACACGTCTTCCAACAGGCCAGCTTCCACATATGGACGCATACGGTTGGCCGCATACCATGTCAGAACGTCAGGTGCGTCAGCTGTCAGGAAGTTGCGGATCTGTGTTTTGTAAGCTTCCCGATCAATCACAGTTGTTGTGATGTTCAGATCTGGGTTTGCTTCTTGGAAGCGCGCGATCATGGCTTCCATTGTGGCGCGTGGCGCAGGGTTGGACGTATCAAGGTTGATACGCAGATCGCCTGTCAGTGGCTTGGCGTGACCGGCGGCAAATGCGCCGGTGGCCATGACGGCCGCTGTGGCAAGCGACGCGACGGTCGCCTTTAGAATGGAACGCATGAAAATTTCCTCCCTAGGTGCTTCACACGAGGTCTCAAATAATGAAACCCTGTTTTAGATATTGAAATTTTAACAGCGACTCGCCTATGCTTGTCAACAGGTTCCACCGCCATCGTGGTCACATGATTAGCAGAAGGGCCGCAAATTTGAAGGAGAGGGCGTGTTCGAAGCACCCAAGTCAGACGGAACTGTTGGAAAGGCCCTTTTGGTTTTGGGCCTTGTGGCGGATTTTAACCGTCCCGTTCGCTTTTCCGAAATTCTGACGCAGTCGCCTTTTCCCAAGCCCACGCTGTACCGCTTTGTGCAAACCCTAACCAATCAAGGCATGTTGCAATTTGATGTGGATCGGCAGACCTATACCGTTGGTGCCCGTCTGTTGCGCTTGGCCCATTCTGCTTGGCAAAACAGTACCTTGGCCCCCGTCGCGAGAACGTTTCTGGATGATCTGGCGGGTCAGGTGAATGCAGCCGTGCATTTGGCGCAGATGGACAATGGGCATGTCCTGTTTGTCGATAAACGCACCGTCACCGACCAATTCGAAACCCTGGCCAGTGCCGGTCGGGTTGCCCCAGGATATTGCACCGGCGTTGGCAAAGCTATTTTGGCATTTTCAGATACAGCCAGCCTTGATCAGGCGATGCAGCAACAGACCTTTGTGGCGAAGACCGCAAACACACTGACGACCGAGGCGGCTTTGCGTGATGAGCTGGAAAAGATCATCGAAAACGGGGTGGCTTTTGACCGCGAAGAACATGAACGCGGCATCATTTCGATCGCTGCACCTATTATCACACCACGCGATAAAGTGATCGGCGCGGTGTCCATTGCGTCGTCAACGGCGCTTCACTCACTTGACGATCTGAACGATTTTAAACCTGCTTTGTTGCAGGCGGTTGAACAGATCGGTGCAGAAGCAGAAATTTGGCAGGTGCCATCATGGACCTGAAGAAAAGGGGACCCGCATGTCTGGCGTAACACTTCAAAAAGTCATCAAGAAATACGGTGACGTTCAGGTCATTCATGGCGTTGATTTAGACATCAAAGACGGGGAATTCTGCGTATTCGTTGGCCCATCCGGGTGCGGGAAATCTACACTGCTGCGGATGGTTTCTGGCCTAGAGGAAACAACGGACGGTGCCATCCACATTGGGGACCGCGATGTGACCCATGCTGATCCGGCCCAACGTGGTGTGGCGATGGTGTTCCAAACCTATGCGCTTTATCCACATATGACGGTCGAACAGAACATGGGGTTCGGTCTGAAAATGAACGGCCATCCCAAGGATGTGATTGATGAAAAGGTCGCGGAAGCCACACGGATTTTGAAGCTGGAAGAGTACCTTAAACGCAAACCAGCGGCTTTGTCTGGTGGTCAACGTCAGCGGGTGTCCATCGGGCGTGCGATTGTCCGCGGGCCTGAGGTGTTCTTGTTTGACGAACCTCTGTCGAACCTTGACGCTGAACTGCGCGTGGAAATGCGTGTCGAAATCGCACGTCTGCACAAAGAAATCGGCGCCACGATGATCTATGTGACCCACGATCAGGTGGAGGCGATGACCCTGGCCGACAAAATCGTGGTGCTGCGCAAAGGTGTAATCGAACAAGTCGGTGCGCCGATGGATTTGTACGGCGATCCCGACAACAAATTCGTCGCGGGTTTCATCGGCAGCCCAGCGATGAACTTTCTGAAAGCGACCGTCAAAGGCGGCAAAGTCCACGTTCCTGCCCTGCAAACGGATGTTGCTATGGATGTGCAATTGCCGGCTGAAGGTACAGAGGTTGAGATCGGCTTGCGCCCTGAACACCTGACCGTTGACCCCAAAGGCACGACACACAAGGTCGATTTGACCGAAAGCCTGGGCGGCGTGTCATACGGATACCTGATGTCGGAGTCCGGCGAAAAGATTGTGATCGAAGAACGCGGTGACACGCGATCAAGCGAAGGGGATCGCGTGGGGTTGAAGGTTGATGCCGCCAACGCACGGTTGTTCGACGCAAAAACCGAAATGCGAATTCGCTAAATAACTGAATTCAGGTTATGATATTTGGGCGTCCTTCCACAGGGCACCCTTTCTTTTTGCACGCTAGATTTTGCTTGGCTACGCGGAGGTTTCTAACTTTCGGTTTGCAGCAAGATTTGCTTAATGACCGCGGTATCGTCGATCAAAGTCCACTCCTTGATCACACCGCGCGGTCCAAATTCAAAATGTGTGATCCCCATAATAAACACCTCAGCCCCAGTGGGTTTGCCAAAGCGTCCTTGTCCGTCGTGTGCCCCATGTAAGGTCCAACGCAGGGCAGCACGATGGGGCAGCATATCCCCTGACATGCCGATTTTGTGGGTGACCTTGAACTTGGCATTCGGAAAACTTGTGCGCAACGGCAGCCAAAACTGTTCCGCAAACCCGATCCCGTGATCGGTTTCATGCTTTGGAAAATGCCCCAGCGCGGCGCGGTCGTGGCTGGACTGTAAGATCCCCGTTCCACCGTCAAAGATATTAACCAGAATGTCAGCGCCCCGTAGGCCCAGCGGATGTTTGTTGCCTGAACTCTGATACGGGCCTGTGACATCATTGGCGGGGGTGAAAGGGCGCACGCATTGATCAGCCCCCCCTTCGCGGGCGATCAAGTCGCGGGTCCAATCCCAAATGTCGTGGCCCATTTGATCCACAATCGCCGCCTGATCGCGCACAAGCCATTCGTCATGCACGGCGTTGGCTTTACACCAGCAATCCGCCAGAATGCGGTACCGCAGCTTACGCTCCGTTGGCGCACCATACATGCCCGGGCCCGTGTGGGTGGCCGTACATAACAGGCGGTGGGAGGACAGAAAGCTTTCATCCCCTGTGTCTGCCCAAATCACATCCTCGCCCAGCAACTTCCGATCTGGAAATTCAGCCAGGGTGGACTGTGTTGCGGCAATGATCCCTGTATTCCCCTGCACGACAGAGACCAAGGACCGGACGATCAAATCTGGTGCATAAAATTCCTGAAGGCCATGGATGTTTCGGTCCTCCCAAATGTCATGGGTGATCCCGTTGATATAGCCGGGAATGTCTTTCCATTTTGGGTCAAACCCCTGAGGTAAACTCATGCCAAAACCAGTCGCAATACGCCTGCCACTGCCAAAGCAATCAACAACAAAAGGCAGAAGGGTTTGTAATATTTCTCCCATGCGGGGATGAACAAGAATTGGCCTGCGATGACACCGATTGTGGACGGAATCGCGAAAAATAATCCGCGCCAAAACGTCTGCAAATCCAAGGTTCCAATAACCAGATGGGTCACCACGGACAGGCACACCGAAATGGACAGGTACATCACCAAAGTTGCGCGCATACGGCCTGCGGCATCTTTGCGGGCCAAAACATAAAGCGCCACCACCATGCCGCCCACATGTGCAAGACCGCTGGCGATCCCGGCAATAAGGCCCGCTCCGTAAAGGCCCGGTTTGGTCGCCAGAAACCGCAGACGGATCTTGGCCAACTGTGTCGCGGC
>JBMZCY010000158.1:0-4756 GCA_049613825.1 Planktomarina sp. | reverse complement strand
CGGAATTAATAACGGCGATGTTGTGATTATTCGTGAAACGACAACAGCGGATAACGGTGATATCGTTGTCGCCTTGGTCGAAGATCAGGAAGCGACCTTGAAACGGTTCCGTCGCAACGGGAATTCCATTGCGCTGGAAGCTGCGAACGAGGCGTATGAAACCCGCGTGTTCCGCGACGATCAAGTCAAGGTTCAGGGCAAACTGGTCGGCCTAATCCGCACTTACTGATCTGGGATAGCGGTCTGATCCCGCAGCCAGAACCTGTCTGCCATCGCATCCCGCCGCACCCATTTATTGTTCCACAAACGGCGTCCACTGACACTTCGGGCGCTGATCCACTTTATACCTTCGGATGTGATATACCCCGCAACGCTGCCTGTATTACGCAGGCGGCGCAGGTCGAACACATCGCATTCTGGCCATTTTAGGTAAGCTGGGACAACTTTGGGGATGGGGCCGCAGGGGTCCATTTCTTCTTCCCATTTTCGAATTGGTTCGACGATATCTGGACCTACCAAACGGCGGTTTGCAGCGGTGAATTGGTCGACCGTGTCACCATCATTTTCCAACCAGACATTTGCTGAAAACCCGCTGCCTTTTTCACGCGACAGAACGCGCCCTTGTGGCCCCATAGTTCCAACAAGACCTGCGTTGTCAGCGATTAGAATATCGGGGCGCTTTGTGTCATACCATAAGAACAAGGCACACAAGGCCAATATCATCCCGCCCCAACGCGGCGGGCCGCGCCATAATAGCCAGAACACCACACCAATTGTGAATAAAGGAAGCACAAGGGTCGAGGGTCCTTTCACGTGACTAACTGCCCCGCTCCAGCCTGCAACTTCGGTGGCGATGGTGATAATCGTGCCAAGACCAAGGTCCATCGCAGTAAACCCGATCCATGCGCCACCCAAGGGCGCCAGTGCAAGTGCTGCAATCAACCCCGGCATTACGACAATCGCCATGATGGGAACGGCCAGAACATTGGCGACGACGCCGTAATGAGGGATCATATTGAAATGTGCTGCAGCAAAGGGTGCGGTGGCCGCTCCCGCAATAAAGGCTGACATCACCGCGCTGCCCAAATATCGTACAGGTCCGGCACTTTGCAACAATCCCCAATCCGCCAATTTCTGAAACGCAAGAATCAGGGCAATCGTCGCTGCGAATGACATGTGAAATCCCGGACTAAACAACGCCTGTGGTCGCAACAGCAGTACGATCCAAACGGCCAAAGCGACAGCCCTGAGTGTCAAAGCCCGTTTGCGGAACATCACCGCAATCAAGATCACCGACGTCATCACAAATGCGCGTTCCGTAGCGATACTGGCCCCCGACAGCAGCAGATACACCAACGCAATGCATAGGGCCGCAAAGGCCGCGACCCGTTTCGGATCACCGCGTGGCATCCATATGAACGCCAATCGGACACCGCCAAAAATCAGCCCCGCAAGCAACCCCATATGCAGACCTGAGATTGCCAGCAGATGTGCAAGGTTCGCTTCGCGCAGGTTCTGGGTCACAGTCTTATCAAGGTAAGTCCGGTCGCCTGTGGAAATTGCAATAGCTACGCCAGCGGTTTCAGCGGGCATATTAGACGAAATCCACGCAGACATACGCCCCCGCACACGCGCCAAAACTGCCCCCTTTGGTGGGGACAGAATGGTCACGTCTTTACGTGTATATCCGACGCCGCCCAATTGCAGAAACCAAGCGTGGCGTTGGAAATCAAAGCCATAGGGTTCCGCAGGTCCGGGTGGGGGCGATATGTGGGCAGGCACTTCGATCCGTGCACCGATGGGTGGCGGTGGACCCCGACCATGGAGGGCAATACGAACACGTTTGGGCGTGCGGTCAGCAGTTACTTTCTCAAGCACCACCTGATCCAATGTCAGACGTACCTTGTCAGACGCGGATCGGTCCGTGGCAATCACACGCCCCGCTGTCAGGCCGTAAATGCGTTTTTCCAAAACAGGTGCCGTCAATCGGTGGGCGTTGGTTCCGGCCCATCCATATCCGATGACTACAATAGCAAAAACCAATGAAATCGGACGTCCGTTGGCCCCGTTCGCCCAGAAGACACCTATGATCAGAAATATCAGAACAGGCCAATATCCCGGCTCGACTGGCAAGGAAAAATAGACCCCAATCCCGCAAGCAAAGGCCACTGGATACCACAAAAACGCCTGCGGCACTTGGGCGGACAGGTGATCGGACAAAACCGTTCTAAGCTGCGGGCGGTCGGCCACTTGTGTCGGCTCCTTTTCCACCGTAATCAGCCGGAACTTTGCCAGAAACATCCTTATGAAAAGGTTAAGACCATGACAGTTGTGACCCGTTTTGCCCCTTCACCTACCGGAACATTGCACATTGGTGGCGCACGGACGGCTTTGTTCAACTGGTTGTATGCCCGTGGTCGTGACGGAAAATTCATGTTGCGGATCGAAGATACCGATCGCGCACGGTCATCAGATGAAGCGACGCAAGCGATTTACAACGGTTTGGATTGGCTGGGACTGGATCATGATGGTGATGCCGTTAGCCAGTTTGAACGCGCAGATCGCCACCGCGACGTAGCTTTGGAGCTGCTGGCAAACGGTGCTGCCTACAAATGTTATTCTAAGCAAGACGAAATTTCAGCGTTTAAAGAGGCTGCCCGCGCTGAAAGCAGATCAACCCTGTTCCTGTCCCCTTGGCGTGACGTGGTCGAGGCTGACCAACCCGATGCCCCTTATGTTGTGCGTCTAAAAGTCCCGCGTGATGGTATGACCGTGATCAAGGATCAGGTGCAAGGGAATGTGACCATCAAAAACAACACGCTGGATGATATGGTTCTGCTGCGATCCGATGGCACGCCTGTTTATATGCTGGCTGTGGTGGTCGATGATTACGATATGGGCGTGACCCATGTAATCCGCGGCGACGATCATTTGAACAACGCAGCCCGCCAGATGCAGGTGTATCGGGGCATGGGATGGGACCTGCCGACCTATGCACATATCCCGCTGATCCACGGGCCAGATGGTAAGAAAATGTCGAAACGCCATGGGGCAACAGGCGTCGAAGAATATCAGGCAATGGGATATTCTGCCGCTGGCATGCGTAACTATTTGTCGCGGTTGGGATGGGCGCATGGGGATGACGAATTCTTCACGGATGTACAGGCGCAGGACTGGTTTGACTTTGGTGGAATCAGCAAAGGGGCTGCGCGATTTGATTTTAAACGCTTGGATAAACTGTCTGGACAGCACATTGCGGCCACCGTCGATGCTGCACTGCTGCATGAAATTAACGCATTCTTAGCCGCGACCAGGCAACCAACGCTGACTGATACGAAAAAAGATGCGCTGGCATCATCACTCTTTTGTGTCAAAGAACGTGCAAAGACATATGGTGAACTGCTTGAAAAGGCAGCATTTGTTCTGTCAAATCGCCCTATCAGACCAGATGAAAAAGCCGCAAAAGCGCTGGACACGGTATCCATTGGTATACTGAAAGAATTGACGCCGCAGTTGCAAACTGTTAGCTGGGAACGAGAGGAATTGGAGGCCGCAGTTGCCGCCATTGCCGAACAGTTTGACACAAAATTGGGCAAGCTGGCCGCACCATTGCGTGCAGCCCTTGCAGGACGCACCGTCTGCCCAAGTGTTTTTGACATGATGCTGGTACTAGGGCGCGATGAAACAGTCGCCCGCCTGCAAGACGCAACCAAGACGTGACCCTGTCGTTCATCGATGATCGGTCACCAAACTGACCGGTCACCGGTCGCACGAAAGAGAGTTATATGACCGCCAAAGACACGCGCACCGCTACGCTGACATTTGACGATAAGTCTGTGGAACTGCCTATCTATTCCCCGACCGCTGGACCGGATGTTTTGGACATTCGCAAACTGTATTCGCAAGGTGGCGTCTTTACCTATGATCCGGGCTTTACGTCGACTGCTGCATGCGACAGTACGATCACATTCATCGATGGTGACAAAGGTGTATTGCTGCACCGTGGTTATCCCATCGACCAGCTGGCCGGCAGCAGCCACTATTTGGAAGTCTGCTATTTGTTGCTGTACGGGGAACTGCCTTCGGCAAAGCAGCTAGAAGAATTCGAACTTTTAGTCACACATCACACAATGTTGCACGAACAGATGATGTATCTGTTCCGTGGATTCCGCCGTGATGCACACCCTATGGCAATTATGACTGGCGTTGTTGGTGCAATGTCAGCGTTTTACCACGACAGCACCGACATCAACGACCCGCACCAGCGCGAAGTCGCAACGGTTCGCCTGATTGCAAAGATGCCAACGATTGCAGCAATGGCATATAAGTACACTGCTGGTCAGCCGTTTGTGTATCCACGCAATGATCTGGATTACGCGTCCAACTTCTTGCGCATGTGTTTTGCCGTTCCTGCCGAAGATTACGAAGTGAACCCGATTCTGGCGCGCGCCATGGATCGGATTTTCACACTTCATGCAGATCACGAACAAAATGCTTCGACGTCAACGGTGCGTCTGGCGTCCTCATCCGGAGCGAACCCATTTGCCTGTATAGCTGCTGGTATCGCCTGTCTTTGGGGCCCTGCCCACGGTGGTGCGAACCAGGCGTGTTTGGAAATGCTGAAGGAAATCGGCACTGTTGACCGTATTCCTGAATTTCTGGCCCGTGCAAAAGATAAGAACGACAGCTATCGCCTGATGGGTTTTGGCCACCGCGTTTACAAAAACTTTGACCCGCGTGCGAAGGTTTTAAAAGA
>JBMZCY010000157.1:0-4777 GCA_049613825.1 Planktomarina sp. | reverse complement strand
GTGGCAGCTGTTGGTGTCACCTTCACGGTCAAACCTGCTGCGATGGCCTGACGCGTCAACCGGGTTCCCAACGTCACATCAGACCGCCACAACCGCAAGCGAATGTCTGTATCGAGGTTGGCCAATTGCAAATCACCAAAGCCTGCCAGAAGACCCAGTTGGATCAGGTCAGGATTATCAGACGGAATTGCATCCATTTCATGCAGCGTTTCAGCGAATTTCTTCGCAGTGGCCGAGGCCAATCCAGCCGGCGTCATGACCGACCAAAGGTGGGACAAGTGTTCAGGTGTCACTTCATTGGCATCTTGTGAATCGCGCAGGTTTTGAACAGCGCGCGCGCGGTCCCAGATGCCACCGGACGCTGCAGGCACATCTTCGGTGTACACGCCCAGCAGCTGGTTCGGGGTCAAGCTGCCTGCACGGGTCAGGCGTTCGGCGGCCTCGATCCTTGGTTTCCAGCCGCCGGTTTTTCGTAGGTCCGCAGCGGCATAAGCAAGGGGCAGGTCACCTGTGGCAACCGGATGCCCAACACTTTCCATCAAAAAGAACCGTGTGGCAGTCATATCAGACAAAGCAAGATCGGGCGCAGGCGCACCATCTGCCAGTTCGGGATCAAGGTGGCCACTTATCAGGGCAGAATCTGCTGCGCTGAAGTCACCAAATGTATCATGGGCGAAATATGTCATCACAGCCGCATTCCAATCGCCGAGGGATGCAAGGCATATGCTGCGTGTCAATGGCGACGGGTCCAGCGTGCGGTGGTCGGACCAAATGCTGCAAAATGCTTGTTCGTGTTCAGTGATGATTGCCGCATCGCGGGTCAATGTCATCAAGCGTTCTGATTGATCTGCAACCGATTTGCCTAAAACCCACATCGCGTCGACGGCACCTGTGTCCCATAGGCCTTGCAGTCGTGCTGCTTGAATGTCGTCGGTCGCGGGCAGGTCAGCCAGCAGCATTTTGTGGCGCAGGTCAGCCATGCTGGGCAATTGCGCCTCTGGAAGATCAGCAAGGGCGCGTGCGAATTCTGTTGCAGACACATTGGCCCAAAAATCGTCATCGAATCCCAACGGGGCGGCCGGGATCAATCCCATGCGGGCCAGACGGGTGGTCGGCAATGCGCTGACATCAACTTGAACCGCGCTTGCGGCACCTGCCACGCTTGGTTCAATGGACCCTGTGACGGGGCGTTCTTGTGGTGTGTTTTGCAACCAGTCGATGGCAGACAAGGGGCTTTCCGCGTCTGCTGTTTGTGCGAAGGCAGATGTGGCCGACATGCCAACTACCAACACAGAAATGAATATGGAATTAATCAGTGGACAGCTCCAGCGGAATGCGTATCTGCGATTGTGGCGCGGAAAAATCAGCGCCGAGCAGCGGCCCCAAATAGGCATATGCAATCAGGCCAACCGCGACCAGAATGAAAAGGACAGCAAAGAAACTTATCAGTCGCAACATTCTGGCATTCCCTGCGTGGTTTGGGTTAAGACTGATTTGAATTTAACACCCATCGCCCCTGTCACAAGCGTTGAGTTTTGCAGAATCGGACAAAAACCGCCATGACGACCCAAACGGCCTTGAAAACTTCGCTTGTGTTGGTCGGTATGATGGGATCTGGCAAGTCTGCGGTGGGCAAAGCACTGGCCGCTGAATTGGATATGCCGTTTGTCGATGCGGACACGGAAATCGAAATTGCGGCCAATATGTCGATCAAAGAAATCTTCGCCCGCGATGGTGAAGCATTCTTTCGTCAGGCAGAAGCGCGGGTGATAAACCGCCTGTTGACTGATGGTGTGCAGGTGTTGGCGACAGGGGGCGGTGCATTCATGTCACCTGTGGTGCGTGAGGCGCTGAAAGACGGGGCAATCACGGTGTTTTTGGATGCCACGATTGATACGTTGTGGGAAAGGGTTCGCTATTCCAAGACGCGGCCGTTGCTGCAAACGGAAGACCCGCTGAGGACGCTGACGGCGCTGCTGGCGAACCGTCGCCCGACGTATCTGACTGCTGATCTTATTGTTAAAACCCGTGTCGAATATTCGATCGGGGAAACCATGGCCGTTGTGATCGACGCGTTGGCCAAAGCTGATTATTTGAAGGTGTCTGTATGACCGTTACGACTGTTCATGTTCCGCTTGATACCCGCGCCTATGACATTCACATCGGCCCGGGGTTATTGGGGCAGGTGGGTGATCTGGTGGCCCCTTTGCTGCGCCAATCGCGGGTGTCGATTGTTGCGGATGAACATGTGGCATCCATGCATTTAAAGACTCTGACGGCTGCTTTGGATGCGTCAGGCATCACCCATGACACGCTGCATCTGCCATGTGGGGAAGCGACGAAGAGCTGGGCGTACCTGTCGCAAACCGTCGAATGGTTGTTGGATCAGAACGTCGAACGCGGTGGCATGATCATGGCGCTGGGTGGCGGTGTGATTGGCGATCTTGTCGGTTTTGCCGCTGCAATCCTGCGCCGTGGCGTGCGCTTCGTACAAGTGCCGACCAGTTTGCTGGCGCAGGTCGACAGTTCTGTCGGGGGAAAGACAGGGATTAACACGCGGCACGGCAAAAACCTTGTGGGGGCGTTTCATCAGCCGTCGATGGTGATTGCGGACATTGATGTGCTGGGCACGTTGACCGAACGGGATCTATTGGCCGGATACGGTGAAGTCGCAAAATACGGACTGTTGGGCAACGCTGATTTCTTTGAGTGGTTAGAGGTGAACGGACCAAAACTGGTCACGGGCGACCAGGCCGCCCGAATCGAGGCCGTCCGCATGTCTTGCCAGATGAAGGCTGACATCGTGGTCTGTGATGAAACCGAACAAGGGGATCGCGCTTTGCTGAACCTTGGCCACACATTCTGTCACGCGTTAGAGGCTGCAACCGGATATTCCGACCGTCTGCTGCACGGCGAAGGCGTGGCGATTGGCTGTGCCATGGCGTTTGAGACGTCTGCGCGGATGGGGCTGTGCAGTCAGGAAGCACCATCCCGGGTGCGCGCGCATCTTCAAACCATGGGTATGAAGCGCGATTTGGCCGATATCGAAGGTGATTTGCCCGATGCCGATACGCTGTTGGCCTTGATGGGGCAGGACAAAAAAGTGCTGGATGGCAAACTGCGGTTCATTCTGGCCAATGGGATTGGGGATGCGTTTGTGACCTCGGACGTTGCGCCGGATGTTGTTCTGGGTGTCTTGCGTGACGGATTGGCGAGCCGTTAAATTTCGTCTTCGTCTTCGTCTTCGTCTTCGTCTTCGTCTTCGTCTTGCGGGAATACTTCGCCCTCAACTTCATGTGTGAAGGTGAACCATGTTATAAATGGAACTTCTAACGCGAATAGGGTTAGGATCGAAAACACCGCCCAGTTCATCTGAACGCCGATCAACGAAAACGGTGTTCCTGTTCCCATAAACAGCATGCCTGCAACGGTTAGCGCCGCAATGCTGACAGCGAAATCACCAGCAACAATCTTGGTCCATGTGATGGGGCGAAACGTCGGATATATGCCGACATACGCAACAAAAAGAGCCGCAGCGTTGATCGCCACGACTTTATATTCAGGGGCCAGGTCTGCCAGCATTAGAACGGAATTTCGTCGTCCATATCGTTTGCAGGGGCATATCCACCACCTTGGTTGCCGCCACCTTGATTTGAATTACCGCCGCCGTAGCCACCGCCATAACCGCCACCGGACTGGTCTTGCATGTAACCGCCGCCACCCCCTTGGCCACCGCCGCCTTGGTTGTCACCCCGACCATCCAGCATGGTCAGGGTCGAGGTATAAGGGCGCAGCACAACTTCCGTGGTGTATTTGTCCTGACCTTGCTGATCTTGCCACTTGCGCGTTTCCAACTGGCCTTCGACGTAGATCTTTGATCCCTTGCGCAAGTACTGTTCTGCAATCCGTACCAACGGTTCGGAAAAGATCGCAACACGGTGCCATTCAGTGCGTTCGCGGCGTTCGCCAGTGTTTTTGTCTTTCCAGTTTTCAGACGTGGCGATGGACAGGTTACAAACCTTGCCGCCATTGGAAAAGCTGCGCACGTCGGGGTCTTGGCCCAAGTTACCAACCAGAATGACTTTGTTAACGGAACCCGCCATGGTGCTTCTCCCAAATGCCGAAATTTCGGCCAATTATTGCTAAATGCGTTACAGTTTAGGCCCTACATACGAACAATGTAGAACTTGTTAATAGATGTTTTATATAAGGATGACGGGTAGGGAAATGGGATTATGAAATGCGAGTGATTGTTTTTGCAGGTGTGTTGATCGCGCTGGGTGGAGCAGTGATGGCGCAATCCACATCATCCCGCAGTAGAATTGACCTTTTGTCGAACCAATTGGACGTTTTGGACAACCGCGCGTCACAACAATACAAAAGCAGCGTGCGTCTGGCGCCCACAACCGTGGTTGTGCCGGGAACGCCGGGGGCCATCAAAGCCTACAACGGTACATATCGCGGACCACTGCTGGCTGTTGCGCGTGCCGCCGCCCGCAAACACCGTGTTCCTGAAGATCTGTTTTTGCGTCTAATCAACCAAGAAAGCCGCTGGAATGCGACGGCACGGTCGAACAAAGGGGCGCAGGGTTTGGCGCAGCTTATGCCGGCCACCGCACGGTATTTGGGTGTGCGCAATGCGTGGGATCCAAAACAAAACCTGGACGGCGGGGCGAAGTATCTGGCCGAACAATATCGTGAATTTGGATCATGGCGTCTTGCATTGGCGGCTTATAATGCGGGGCCGGGTGCCGTACAAAAGTATGGAGGCGTCCCA
>JBMZCY010000156.1:0-4806 GCA_049613825.1 Planktomarina sp. | reverse complement strand
GGATTCATTACCGAACACATGCGGATGCCGTGCGACCATTTTGTCGCTGATCGCATCGGCCACGGTTTGAAAGGTAAAGTGCCCGGCTTCTTCGCCAATCGCAGTCTGGTAGACGGTTTGCAGCAGCAGATCGCCCAACTCACCCTTCAGGTCATTCATATCGCCACGTTCAATCGCGTCGGCGACTTCATAGGCTTCTTCAATCGTATAAGGCGCAATCGTCTCAAACGTTTGTTCAATATCCCAAGGGCAGCCCGTGTCAGGGTCCCGCAACCTGCGCATGATTTCCAACAAACGCTCAATCCCGCCATTCGGGTTGTGGATCAGATCATCTTTGCCCATTGCCTTGCGCCCCTTGTTTGGTGATGGTCGGCATAGTAGGAGGCCACCCCATGCCAATCGTCAACCGCATCGCTGAATTTGCCATTGATATGCAGGGGTGGAGGCGCGATCTCCATAAGATGCCTGAACTGGGTTTCGAATTGCCTAACACTGCGGCCTATGTCGCTGAACGGCTGAAGGAGATTGGCGTGGATGCCCTGCATCAAGGGATCGCAAAGCATGGAATGGTGGCGTTGATTCATGGATCTGCAAAAGGTCCGACCGTGGGCCTTCGCGCCGATATGGATGCGCTGCCGATTCATGAGACTACAGGTTTGGAGTACGCTTCTGAAACCACTGGAAACATGCACGCCTGCGGCCATGACGGCCATACAACCATGTTGCTGGGCGCGGCGAAATATCTGGCTGAAACACGCAATTTCGCAGGCACCGTCGCGCTGATTTTCCAACCTGCGGAAGAAGACGGCGGCGGGGCTGGCGTGATGGTCGATGAAGGAATTATGGACCGCTTTGATATCACTCAGGTCTATGCTCTGCACACGTTGCCCGGCAAACCTGTAGGGTCGTTTCATACCACGCCGGGGCCGATCATGGCGGCGGTGGATACGTTTGAAGTGACGATCACAGGGCAGGGCGGTCATGCCGCCTATCCGCATACAACTGTGGACCCAATTCCCGCGGCATTGGCGCTGGGGCAAGCAATTCCAACGATCATGTCGCGCAACATTGCGGCGTCTGAAACGGCGGTGATTTCATTGACGGAAATCCATACGGGAACGGCAGAGAATATCGTGCCAGAGGATGTGGAAATGGTGGGGACCATCCGGACCTATAATCCTGAAATTCAGGACCTAATTCACAAACGCATGGATGAAGTCGCACAGGGTATGGCGGCCAGTTTCGGGGTGGCGATCGAGATGAATATCACCAAGTGGTATCCCGCCACGATCAACCATGCAGATCAGACGGCGTTTGCAGCAGACGTCGCCAGTGAAATCGCCAGCGAAGTCCACACCGATCACCCCAAAGAAATGGGGGCCGAGGACTTTGCGTTTATGCTGAATGCCCGCCCCGGTGCGTATTTGTATCTGGGGCAAGGCGATGGTCCCGCACTGCACAATCCGAACTTCAATTTTAACGATGATGTGGCACCCGTGGGGGCCAGTTTCTTTGCGCGGATCGTGGAACGCGCTTTGCCGATAGGGGGATAATCGATGGCCTTAAAAGATGCAGCAGATGACGTCGATGGCGCCCTGCGCCGCGACACCATGCGGTCCATGTCGTATGAAAATGCGTTCGGCGGTGTACTGTCCTACATGCGGCGTCCTTATACCAAGGATTTGACAGGCGTTGATCTGGCGGTGACAGGCGTGCCATTTGACCAAGCTGTGACGAACAGGCCCGGCACGCGATTGGGGCCAAGGGCGATTAGGGAAGCGTCAACTCTGCAACCTTGTGATCCGCCATATGGGTGGAACATCAATCCGCTGACAGATTATAATGTGTGTGATTACGGGGACTTAGCGTTTGATTACGCGGACATCCCAAAGTTTCCGGCGGCCCTGCAAGCGCATATCGCAAAGATCATTGCGCAGGACGTTGGCACGCTGACCTTGGGTGGCGATCACTACATCACGTTCCCTATCTTGCGTGCCTATGCGGCGAAGTTCGGTCCCATGGCAATCATCCAATTCGACGCCCATTCAGACACATGGCCGGATGACGATATGGCCCGCGTTGACCACGGCACAATGATGTACAAAGCGGTGAAAGAAGGGTTAATTGATGTAAAGCGATCCGCCCAAGTCGGCATCCGCACCCAGAACGATTATGACGCCGGGCTACACGTGATTGATGCCCCTACAGTTCATGACCAGACGTGGCAGGAAACAGCCGCACAAATTAAGGATATTGTGGGGGATCACCCGACGTATCTGACCTTTGATATTGATAGCCTCGACCCTGCATTTGCCCCCGGCACAGGTACCCCTGTTTGGGGCGGTTTGTCGTCGGCGCAAGCCGCCGCAATCCTGCGTGGATTGCGGGGGATCAATATGGTTGGCGGCGATGTTGTCGAAGTCTCGCCCCCCTTTGATACGACAGGGGCAACTGCGGTGGCGGGGGCCCATGCGGGGATGGAATTGATGTGTTTGTACTGTTGGAATTTACGGACAAACGCAGCGGGTTGAATGCGCTTATGTAAGGGAGTCACAACGTGTACACACCCTGTACATACACCGTATGCACAGCTGTCGTGTCGGTGATTTAAAGGGAACGGGCATTGGGCGAATTTTAGTCTTGTGCGGGCCTGGTTTTGTGGGGGCTGCGTTGCTCCCAGAGCTTCTGTCCGCGGGTCATAGCGTGACTGTTTTGAACCGTGGCACACGTCTGATGCAGGGTACGAAGCAAATCTTTGCAAACCGGAATGATCCAGCAAGCCTGTTCCTATAATCATGTTCATCGTTGCGACCTTGTGTATGCACAACACATCATTGTTCATCCATACCTCGGCCCATGATACCCGTTTTATCGCCCATCGCGGGGTGCATCAGACCTATGCAGGTAGGGTATCAACGCAGATCAGTATCGCGGCTATTTTGAACATCACCAAATTGCCTACGACGCCCAATTCAAATAGCTTGCATGATAACGCATCGGGTGCTTTGTGAATTTCCCCATAGCCACACCCTAACTTTCTATGCACAGTCTTCCAAAGCTCGTTTAGTTCGAAGGACGTCCCATGCCCAACCAACCGATTTCCGGCAACGATCTTGCCCGCTTTGCAGGCCCTCAGACATTCATGCGCTTGCCTGAAGCAGACAGTCCCGATGGTCTGGACGTAGTTTTCATGGGCATTCCCATGGACATTGGCACCAGTTGGCGGTCAGGCACTCGGTTCGGGCCTAAGCAAATCCGCGCTGAAAGTGCGATGATCCGGCCTTATAACATCCAGACTGGGGCGGCCCCGTTTGACAGTTTACAGATGGCCGATATGGGCGATGTGTCGATCAACACGTTCAGTCTGTCAGACAGTTTGAAGATTATCGAGGCGGCGTATGATGGCCTGCATGACTATGATGTGATCCCTGCGACGATGGGTGGGGACCATTCACTGACGCTGCCGATTTTGCGGTCTATTGCGAAGAAACATGGGCCTGTGGCCTTGGTGCATATCGACGCCCACGCCGATGTGAATGATGAAATGTTCGGGGAACGCGAAACCCATGGCACCGTGTTCCGCCGTGCCTATGAAGAAGGGTTGCTGGTCCCTGATTTAGTCTATCAAGTCGGTCTGCGTGGCACAGGCTACACGGCCGAGGACTTTAGTGAGGCGGCAGGTTGGGGCTTTAATATGATTATTGCACCTGAGTTATGGCACAAATCGCTGACCCCGTTGGGCCAAGCGATCAAAGACGCGATTGGCGATCATCCGTGTTACATTACCTATGACATTGACAGCCTTGATCCTGCTTATGCGCCCGGCACAGGAACGCCCGAAATCGGTGGCCTGACCACGCCCCAAGCGATGGAACTGATCCGTGCTTTGCGTGGCCTGAACGTAGTGGGCTTTGATATGGTAGAAGTTAGCCCTATGTACGACACCAGTGGGAACACAGCGCTGACGGCGGCGAACTTGATGTTTGAAATCCTGAGCATTTTGCCGGGTGTGCATTACCGTTAAGGGCGGTTGAAGCGGTAGGGGAGCGGACCTATGTGCTGGGGATGATCTTAAAACTCCTCCTCATCACATTGATTGGCGGCTTCCTGATTGGGACTGTCTATTTCCGCTATGTGACCGTGCCTGCGAAACACTTTGCGGAACGCGCTGTGGCGACTGAAACTGGCGTGGTGACGTCATTTGGCGGGCACCGTGTGACCATCCCCGCACTTTCTGAGGACGAACTGGCCACGCTCTTGGACCTTATCCAAGCAACACCTCGCACCCACGAAATCGAAAACCATCTGCCGGACACACGCATCTTTGTGCACCGGTCACTGGCATGGGGCTTCCCCGATGTGACCCATGTGATGTTAACGCAGGATACGCTGACCTTGGACGGTCATCTGGTTTATGGACGGTCCGATCTGGGCGTGAACAAGGCGCGCATAGACGGATGGTTGAACGGGTTGCAAGGATGACATCACACAGATTTTTGCCACTTCACGCCACATGGGGACGTTCTGGGACATCTGGCATTCAGCCATAAAACTGCGTCCGCCAACGGTCATGCACAGTTGTTCGCCTAATTCGACACGCTGGTGATCGCGGTCGGTGCAAAAGCAATCCGTGCCATAACCACTGAACCCACTGTCCGCGTGGGCCATTCCTGCTAGAAATATGAAAAATATTGCTCGCATGATGAAGCTTTAACACAGAATCGTCCCTTGACCTAATCGGCCCCATAAGCGACCCAAAGCTATGATAGCTCAAGACACCCTGATTCAGATCACCCAGCGCTTTGA
>JBMZCY010000155.1:0-4811 GCA_049613825.1 Planktomarina sp. | reverse complement strand
GTCTTGGGGTTTGGGATGGCACCCCTGTGTTCGCGCTGCCCGGCAATCCTGTGGCGGCGTTTGTGTGCACGTTCCTGTTCGCCAAACCATCCATGGATCTGCTGGCAGGGGCAGGGTTCACGCAACCCAAAAAGATCACCCTTCCAGCGGCGTTTACAAAGTCCAAAAAAACCGGTCGACGCGAATATCTGCGGGCGCGGATCGGGGGGTATGGCGTGGAAATCTTTGCCTCCGAAGGGTCGGGGCGCATTTCAGGCCTGTCATGGGCCGAAGGACTGGTCGAACTGGCCGAGGATACGACTGAAGTTGCGTACGGTGATCCCATCACTTTTGTCCCCACGGGGACACTTTGAACATTGTCCACGGATTCAATGACTTGGACCGTATTAAGGTTGCGTTAATGTTCTGGAACGCATTCGGAATTAAACTGGGGTTAACGCTGGGACCGCAGGACAAGGCGATCCGTTTCTTGCAATCCAACCTGATCCCCCGTTTTTCTTTGGCAGCTTATGACGGGGATATCCTGCTGGGCGTCGCGGGATTCAAGACTGAAAAAGGCGGGCTGGTGGGGGGTGATCTAAAGGCGCTGGCCTATGTCTATGGTTGGCCTTCCGTCCTTTGGCGGGGGGCGATGCTGGACCTGTTGGAACGCCCTTTGGCACGCGACCAGCTGCTGATGGACGGGATATTTGTCACGGCGGATGCACGGGGTAGGGGCGTTGGAACCGCACTGCTGAACGCTGTAAAGACCCATGCGCGGGACCTTGGAAAGCGGCAGGTGCGGTTGGATGTAATTGCTGAAAATCCACGTGCCAAGGCGTTGTACCTGCGTGAAGGGTTCTATGAAATCAAGACGACACGGTCGGCCATCGCAAAGTCGCTTTTCAAAATTTCAGCCAGCACTGAAATGGCGTTCGATCTATAGGCCGGTGCAATATGTACAAAATGTACGCATAAATCGTACGATTTCCAAAACTGCGATTTTCCTGAAAATCCAAAATCTCAACTTTGTACACATAAATCGTACGATCCTAAGACCCCAATAAGACCTCATTCGCACCGCACCGCATGACTTCTGCCAGCACACCGTTTTCGCCGAAATATGTTGGCAAGTTGTGGCCTGCCCAGAACTGGATGCCTTCGTCAGCGCTGGTTGTGCCGCGCCCTAATGCGGTGCCCGTGCTTTGGTCCAGATAGTAGAACACGACCGTTCCATCGCGCCCATCATCGCATGCGAACGCGCCTGTTCCCATACCGAATAAGGTGCGTTGCCATGTGCCGGAACAGGTCGCCCCCTTGGTGGAATAGGTGGCGACGGTTCCACGATCGCGCCCGTAGGTGCGGCCTTCGAAAATCTCGCTGCTTGCCTCAATACAGGCGACGACTGGAACGCAGTAATCACCCTGCAAGGTACAATCGTCCGCGCCCGCAGCGGCGGTAGAAAAAAGCAAACCAATGCCTAGAAGTATCATGTGTTTCATGGGAACACTCTATCATCATCGCGCAACATTGGAAGGTTTGGGATATGGCATTTGGCAAAGGGCATCACCTGCATCTGATCGACGGATCGGCCTTCATCTTTCGCGCGTATCATGCGCTGCCGCCCCTGACGCGGAAATCGGACGGGGCGCCCATCGGGGCTGTGGCGGGTTTCTGTAATATGTTGCACCGCTATCTGGAAGGCAACGCAGCGGGCGAAGTCACCCATGTGGCAGTGATTTTCGACAAGGGATCACACACGTTTCGCAATGATATGTACGATCAGTACAAAGCGAACCGCGATGCCATGCCCGAAGATTTGCGCCCGCAAATGCCCCTGACCCGCGATGCCACCCGTGCCTTTAATATCGCGTGTGAGGAGGTCGAGGGGTTCGAAGCTGACGACATCATCGCGACCCTCGCCCATCAGGCCCGTGATGCAGGGGGGCGTTGTACGATCATTTCGTCTGACAAAGACCTGATGCAACTGGTCGGTGGCGGCGTGGAAATGTTCGATGCCATGAAGAACAATCTGATCGGTGTGGAAGGGGTTGAGGCGAAGTTTGGCGTGGGTCCAAACCGTGTCGTCGACGTGCAGGCGCTTGCGGGGGACAGCGTGGATAACGTGCCCGGTGCGCCCGGGATCGGGATTAAGACAGCTGCTTTGCTGATCAATGAATTTGGTTCGCTAGAGGAACTTCTGGATCGCGCCGAAGAAATCAAACAACCCAAGCGCCGCCAGACCCTGATTGACCATCGTGCGCAGATCGAATTGTCCAAGAAGCTGGTCCAGCTGGATTGCAACATGACCCTCGACTTCACTTTGGATGATCTAGAGGTGCGTGATCCTGATCCAGAGAAATTGTTGGCGTTTCTGGCTGAGATGGAATTCCGCACCCTGACGCAACGGATTGCGACCCAATACGGGGCCGAGGCACCTGTAATTGAAGCGCCAGAGGTGGACAATAAGCCATCCGATGCGCCAACGGCCGCCCCGATTGACCCGTCGAAATACGTGACCATCCGTGATGCGGCGACGCTGCAAACATGGATCGACCAGATTTATGAACGTGGCTATGTGGCCGTGGATACGGAAACCACGGGCCTGAACGACATGCGGGCCGAACTGGTTGGCGTGTGTTTGTGTGTGGAAGCTGGCCATGCGGCGTACCTGCCCCTGACCCACAAACAGGGTGCTGATGATCTGTTCGGGGGGTCCGCGTTGGTCGAAGGCCAGATGGATTTTGAGCAAGCCTTGCGCATGTTAACCCCGATGCTACAGGACCCTGCGATCCTGAAAATCGGTCAGAACATGAAATACGACGCCAAGATTTTCGCGCGTTTGAAGATCAATGTGGCCCCGATTGATGACACGATGCTGATTTCCTACGCTCAGAATGCGGGCCTGCACAATCACGGCATGGACGCGCTGTCGGAACGGTATCTGGGGCATCAACCTATCCCGATCAAGACGCTGCTGGGCACGGGTAAATCTGCGATTACCTTTGATATGGTTCCTATTGAGGAAGCCACGAAATACGCGGCCGAGGATGCGGATATCACCCTGCGCCTGTGGCAGACGTTGAAGCCGAACTTGCACCGCAAAAAGGTGACAACGGTGTATGAAACTTTGGAACGGCCCCTTGTTCCGGTCCTTGCCCAGATGGAAATGCACGGAATCAAAGTCGACCGCGATACTCTGTCGCGCATGTCCAACGGGTTCGCGCAGAAGATGGCGGAACTGGAAGCCGACATTCACGCGCTGGCGGGGAAACCGTTCAACGTCGGATCCCCCGCGCAGTTGGGCGAAATCCTGTTCACGGACATGGAACTGCCCGGCGGAAAGAAGGGGAAGACTGGGAAATACTCAACCGGTGTGGACATCTTGGAAGACCTTGCCACTGAACACGATCTGCCCCGCCGCGTGCTGGATTGGCGTCAACTGAGCAAGCTGAAATCGACCTATACCGATGCGTTACAGGACCATATTCACCCCGAAACGGGGCGGGTGCATACGTCGTATTCGATTGCTGGGGCGAACACGGGGCGTCTGGCTTCGACCGATCCGAACTTGCAGAATATTCCGATACGGAGCGAGGAAGGCCGGAAGATACGGGAGGCTTTTATTGCGGAAAAAGGTAAGACGCTGGTCGCGCTCGATTACAGCCAGATCGAACTGCGCATCCTTGCCCACATCGCCGATATCCCTGAACTGAAACAAGCCTTCGCGGACGGGATCGACATTCATTCGATGACCGCCAGCCAGATGTTCGGCGTTCCGTTAGAGGAGATGACCCCGGACGTGCGCCGTCAGGCCAAAGCGATCAACTTTGGTGTGATCTATGGCATTTCGGGCTTTGGTCTGGCGCGGAATCTGCGCATCCCACGGGCCGAGGCTCAGGCGTTCATCGACACCTATTTCGAACGCTTCCCCGGCATCCGCAAATACATGGACGACACAGTGGCCTTCGCCAAGGAACATGACAGGGTGGAAACCCTGTTCGGCCGCCGCATCCACACGCCGGAAATCAACGCCAAAGGCCCCGGCGCAGGCTTTGCCAAACGCGCCGCGATCAACGCCCCGATCCAAGGCACCGCCGCTGATGTTATTCGCAGGGCTATGGTGAGGATGCCCGCCGCGATAGAAAACCTGCCCGCTAAAATGCTACTACAAGTCCACGATGAACTGCTGTTCGAGGTTGAGGACGCGGCAGTAGACGACCTGATCGGCGTGGCGAAAGATGTGATGGAGGGCGCGAGTTTGCCTGTTGTAAAGCTGGACGTGCCGCTGATCGTTGACGCGGGACGGGGGAGTAACTGGGCGGAGGCGCATTGATTGTTCGCTTTTTGTTCCTATATGGTGTTATATGAACTTATGGTGTAAGCTGAGATTGTGAAAAAGATCGAGATGCCCCTTTATAGTGCGCAACACGTAGCTAATTTCTTTTTGCGGACAGCAGAAGGAGAAGGTGTGCGCATTACGCCTCTGAAGCTTTTGAAATTAGTATATATTGCCTATGGTTGGTTCTTAGCTTTAAAAAAACAACGACTGTTTAATGATGACATTCAAGCATGGCAGCATGGACCGGTCATTCCGTCGCTATATCATGAGTTTAAACATTATGGGAAAGGACCAATCTTAGAATTGGCGACCTGTTTTGACTTAGAAAGCTTTTCAGTTGAAGAGCCTTCGATCCCATCTAAAGACGCTGATACAGCGCTTATCTTGAGCACTGTTTGGAAATCATATAAAGACTTTACGGGCTGGTCTCTGCGCGAATTAACCCATGCCGCTGGTACGCCATGGAGCAAAGTTTACGATAAAGAATCAC
>JBMZCY010000154.1:0-4850 GCA_049613825.1 Planktomarina sp. | reverse complement strand
TTTGCCATCTGGGATGTCGCGCCCCTCAAGATATTCAATCATCACTGCAATATGGCCAGCCTTAACCATATACAGGATATAATCGCGCATGAAAAACAGCGCAGCGCCTGCAATACCAAAGCCTGCCGCACCGCCCCATAATGTGGAAGAGGCCTGAAAACCGTCATCCCCCATAGCACCAACACCCCAACCGATGCCCGCGCCCGTACCCGTTGCCAGGATCCAAGCGACAGCAATGCCAAAATACACAGCCATTCGAAAGAAAAGGAAAGGCGCGGTTTTGCGCATCACCGACATAGATGTGGAAAAAGAAAAGTCGCTCATAGTATTCTCCGATAAAATTATGGTGGAATGCAAAAACACCCCGGCGTTGACGCCAGGGTTACAAAATAAACAGTGTTATTCAAAAACAGGGGCAAAGGGCCGGAAGATTATCCGATAACACCCTGATTTTCGCCGACTTGCCCGCGGTGCAGCAGCACGTGATCCAGAACCACACAGGCCATCATCGCTTCGCCAACCGGTACCGCACGCACACCGACACAAGGGTCATGACGGCCTTTGGTGACGACTTCAATTGGGGTGCCGTCTTTGCGAATGGATTGGCGCGGGGTTAGGATGGACGACGTCGGTTTCACCGCAAACCGCACAACCACGTCTTGCCCGGTGGAAATGCCACCCAGAATGCCACCGGCATGGTTTGACGAATATTCCGGGCCGTTTTCACCCATAAAGATTTCATCTGCATTGTCAGTACCGGTCAGGCGCGACGCGGCCATGCCTTCGCCGATTTCAACACCTTTCACAGCGTTGATCGACATCATCGCAGCGGCCAAATCAGTGTCTAACTTGGCGTAAATCGGTGCGCCAAGGCCCGCAGGCAGGTTTTGTGCGATGACTTCAACCGTCGCCCCGACCGAATTATGTTCCTTGCGGATCTTCTGCAGGTAATCTTCCCAAGCTGGGGCCGCATTCGCATCAGGCAACCAGAAATCATTGCCTTCAATCGCACCCAGATCAATTTTAGAACGATCCAGTTCCATCGCCCCCATAGCGGTCATGTAACCGACGATCTGCACCTTAGGCAGCAGGTGGTTCAGCACGGCGCGCGCAAGCCCCCCCGCGGCCACACGTGCCGCAGTTTCACGGGCAGAAGACCGCCCACCACCACGATAATCGCGATTGCCGTATTTCTGGTGATAGGTGATATCCGCGTGCCCCGGACGGAAGGTATTGGCAATATCGCCGTAATCCTTGCTGCGTTGATCGGTGTTTTCGATCATCAATTGGATCGGCGTGCCTGTCGTCACATCCTCATAGACGCCGGACAGGATTTTCACCGCATCCGGTTCATTGCGCTGGGTTGTCAGTTTGTTGACACCGGGCCTGCGCTTATCAAGCCACTGCTGGATCATCGGCGCGGTCAGCGGCACCCCTGGAGGGCAGCCATCCACCGTCGCGCCCAGGGCGGGCCCGTGGCTTTCGCCCCAAGTGGTCACACGAAAAAGATGTCCGAATGTATTCATGCTCATGGTGGCGCTCCTGTTCTTCGACTGTCTTTAGCCGGAAACGTTGGCGTAGAAAAGAGCGGGCATAAAAAAGGCCACCTCATCGATGGCCTTTAAAACTTGTTTTAATTGTATTCGTTGATCAGAGTACGCTGGCCCTTGAACAAAGGCACTGAGTTTACAGACGCATCCCGACCAAATGGAAGAGTCAGGGCAACACCAAATTGCTTGCCGTCATCTCCGAAGTAATCAACGTCAGCCAATTCCAGCGTCAGATAGGCAGGCCGGTCAAATGTTATTGCGCTAACGTTAATATCGGTTCCTATCGCAGTCAGGGAAAATTGATCTCCTGAATTCCGATCCCGTTGATGGCGAACAAAAATGCTAACGCCGTCCGATGCCATATAACGCGCGGCAAGTCCGTGCACCCCATAGCCGTCCTCTCCCGGCTGTTCGACCCGGCCATTAAACCCATGCACGCGAAAACGGTCAAAATCATAGATTCCTTCTATACCGTAGATTTCGACGGTATCTGGGTCGTCACCTGAACGTTGCATGCCCAAATTCTGATAAAAAACCCCTATCCGACCATTACCAACCCGCACATACGGCTGCACGTATCCCCCCTTATAGACGCCATAGTTTTCATTATCGTAATTTTCATCCGTGTAACTCAGGCCAAGGGTCAGACCAAAACGCGACCCCAACCCCAGATCAGTCAACGCTGTGACACGACGAACAGAGCCATCAGTACCACCATCGTTAATGGATGAATCAGAAATACTAAGGCTACCAGAGTATTCCAAAGACTGCGCGCCCACCATGGCAGGCAGCCAAATCCCAAACGCCAAGACACCAATTAACATTTTTTGAGTAGAAAATTTCTCAAACATAGGTTCCCCCAATAATTGTTCTATAGCTGAGGCATAAAGCGCGCCATGCACCCGGTCTATGTTATGGAAAAATTAAATTCTGAAACGTTACCCCTATGGCACATTGCTAAGGCGAGATTTCCCTAATAAGTTGTGAACCCCTATCCAAATTACGGGCCCAACGTAGCGCGCCTATTCGTCCTCGTCTTCAACCAGAGTATCGCCAAGGGGAACGCGATCCCCAAAAGGCCGCATCAGGGAAGACGCGGCCTCGATCATGGCTTTGTATCAAGTTATTTGGCGAAAGCCGGATAATTCGAAAACATGCTGACCAGAGCCAACGTTCTGACATCGACACGCGAGATTTCAAAGGTTGTATGTACCGGTAAAATCAAACCTGTTCATATCCGCTTTGGGCAAAAGGCTATCGTAATTTGCCTGTTTAAACCCTGCATCTAACGTAAAACGATCACCAAACCCAAACTCACCACGTACACCGATGATATTGCCATCCAAGGTCGGGCCATTGTCCGGCAAATCTGCCTGTTGAAAACCCAAGCCAACCTCGGCCCCTTTAAATTCAAATGCAGTTGCCGATGTTCCAGTGCAAACGACCGCAGCCGTTGCTAATAAAATTGACTTCATCTTCCCTCACAGGTTTCGTATTTTTTGTAAGTTATGGGGAAGATACAAGAAATGAGACCAGAATGTGGCAAGGCGGAAGGCTCCCCCCCTTATTTATTAGGCATTTCCTAAGTGGCACATTTTCCTTCGCGAATGGCAGAAACTATCCAGACGATACACGTCTTGCACCTGAAGGTGACTGGCTTTACAAGCGAACCTACCTCGGGGGGCCTATCTGGCTGAGATGCGCAAGCGGACCCGTAGAACCTGAACCGGTTAAGACCGGCGGAGGGAAGGTTGAGATGAACTCATCCAGACATCCGCCCGTCGGCAATGAAAAGGATGAGATATGAAATATCTTACACTCGCCGCGGGACTTTGTGCAGCCACTGTAGCTGGCGCAGAGACCCCAATTCTAAACGTTTATACATATGACAGCTTCACGTCTGATTGGGGCCCTGGCCCCGCGATTGAAGCCGCCTTTGAAGACATCTGCAGCTGTGATCTACAGTTTTCAGCCGTAGGCGATGGCGCAGCCCTGATCGCACGCCTGAACTTGGAAGGTGATCACTCTGAAGCCGACGTTGTGCTTGGCATCGACACAAACCTTGCGGATCAGGCCTTGGCCGATCAGTTCTTTGTGCCGCATACGCTGGAAAACCCTGCGCTGACCCTGCCGATTGAATGGGATAACGCAACTTATGTTCCATATGACTGGGGCTATTTCGCCTTTGTCTATGACACCACAAAAACAGACACTATTCCTGCGAATTTCCGTGATTTGGCGGCCTCTGATCTGAAAGTTGTGATCCAGGATCCGCGCACGTCCACCCCCGGCCTTGGCCTGATGATGTGGATAAAAGCGGCCTATGGCGACGAAGCCCCTGCAATCTGGACGGATTTGTCTGACAATATCGTCACCGTCACCAAAGGCTGGTCCGAATCCTACGGCATGTTCCTTGAAGGCGAAGCCGACATGGCCCTGTCCTATACCACGTCCCCAGCCTACCACCTGATTGTGGAAGAAGATGCGTCCAAGTCTGCAGCAGCCTTTGACGAAGGCCACTACATGCAGATCGAAGTCGCCGCCGTGACCAAATCTGCAGATCAGCCGGAGCTGGCGCAACAATTCTTGGAATTCATGATTTCAGACGCCGCGCAGACCATTTTACCAACCACCAACTGGATGTATCCAGCAGCAACACCTGCCGCCGGTCTGCCAGAAGGGTTCGAAACTTTGACGGTGCCAGAAAAATCCCTACTGATCCCAGCAGAAGATGCAGGTTCTATACGCGAAGCGGCATTGGCTGAATGGCTCGACGCGCTTTCACAATAACGCCTTTAGGCGTCTGGGGGGCGGCTGCGGCCGCCCTTTTGCTGTTTCTGACTCTTGGCACGCTTATTGCCGTTGCCCTACGCGCTGAGTTTTCACAGGGGTTGGGGCCTGCTGATATTGCGGCGCTAAAGTTCACGCTGACACAGGCGTTCTTTTCGGCCCTGATTTCCACGGCTCTGGCCATCCCCATTGCCCGCGCTTTGGCGCGGCGGCGTTTTCCCGGGCGCCAGATCCTGATTACATTGCTGGGCGCCCCCTTTATCCTTCCAGTGATCGTTGCGGTTCTGGGGTTGCTCGCGGTGTTTGGCAGATCCGGTTTGTTCAATCAGATCCTGAACAGCCTTGGCATCGAAACAGTGTCTATTTATGGGTTTTCGGGCGTATTACTGGCGCATGTGTTTTTCAATCTTCCCCTTGCAACGCGCCTGATGTTGCAAGCATGGCTTACCATTCCCGGGGAACGCTTTCGTTTGGCACAGAGCCTAGGTTTACCCCCCCGCGCTGTGTTTC
>JBMZCY010000153.1:0-4862 GCA_049613825.1 Planktomarina sp. | reverse complement strand
GCGATCATTGCGTTGAAATCATCGTCAGATTGTTTGGCCGACAATCCTTCGGTCAGTGCGCGGGAAAAGCTGGCGATCATGCCAGTTTGACGGGACAAACGGTCATTTGCCTCGGCCCGTGCATATCCACCGGATAGGGCAACAACGGATGCCACGCGGGGATGATCGAGCAAGGATTTATACTGGTTGTCGACCTCTGGCAGGGTCAGTTTCAGCATAACAGTCTGATCTTCGGTCAGCGCATCCAGTTGCAACATTAGCGCGTCACGCAACATGTCTTCGGCCTGTGCTTTGTCCGTGATTGTGATCGTTACTTCCGGTTCAATGATTGGCACCAGACCATGGCCCATAATCTGACGGCCAATGTCGAACTGCTGACCCACGATGGCTTTGATGCCGTCTGCATTTGCAGCGGAAATCACCGACCGCATTTTAGTACCGAAGACACCGTGTGACACGGCACGAGCCAGCAACGTGTCCAAACCGTGGATGGTTTTCATCAACTGAACGCCGTTTGCTTCTTCTTCCAAGCCTTTGTCGCATTTCAGGAACGGTACAACGCCATTGTCTTCCCACAGTGCTGCCGCTGAGGATTTGCCGTTGATCATACGGTCCATTGTGTTTTCAAACAGGATCGCGCCAACAACTTTGTCACCGTTGAACGCGGGCGCATTCACGATGCGGGACCGCATTTCGTGGATTTTGTCGAACATTTCGTCGTCGTTGGAATATTCGTCTTCCTCGACGCCGTACAAGCGCAATGCTTTCGGTGTCGATCCGCCACTTTGATCCAATGCTGCGATGAAGCCTTGGCCGGCGACGATTTTGGCAAATTGATCTGCATGTGGCATGGGGAAAGCTCCGCTATGAATAAGGATATACCTGCCGCTTAGGCGGCTGAGGTAAAGGTTTCAATAACGGTTGCGCTAACGGGTGTGCCTTGCTTCCACCTATTAGGACAAGGCAGCAACACCGGGCAGTTCCTTGCCCTCCATCCATTCCAAGAATGCACCGCCAGCGGTTGATATATAGGTGAAGTCCTCTGCCGCACCTGCATGGTTCAGCGCAGCAACTGTATCGCCACCACCTGCAACGGACGTCAACTTACCCATTTTGGTCAAGGTCGCTGCTGCCAGTGCCGCTGCGACAGTCGCTTCGTCGAAGGGGGCGATTTCAAATGCGCCCAGCGGGCCGTTCCAAATTACGGTCTTTGCAGCGCTGAATACCTCGCCAATTTTGGCCACGGTTTCCGGCCCTGCATCAAGGATCATCGCGTCAGCGGGGCAGGCGTCTGCGGCGACGACTTCGTTCACGGCATTTGCGGCAAATTCACGAGCGATCACCACGTCTGTCGGCAGAATGATAGCACAGCCAGCAGCGTCTGCTTTTTTGACAATCTCGCGTGCTGTGTCAGCCAAGTCATGTTCGCACAACGATTTTCCGACATCGACACCTTGGGCGGCGAGGAATGTGTTGGCCATACCGCCACCGATAACCAGATGATCGACTTTGCCCACCAGATTGCCCAACAGGTCCAGCTTGGTGGATACTTTCGCACCGCCAACTACGGCGACAACAGGGCGGTCGGGTTTGCCCAACGCAGCCTCTAACGCGGATAATTCCTGTGCCATCAACAGACCCGCGCAAGACGGGCGCAGGTTTGCTACAGCCGTGGTAGATGCGTGGGCGCGGTGCGCAGCGGAAAATGCATCGTTGCAATATACATCACACAAATTCGCAAGCTGTTCGGCCAAAGCCGGATCATTCGCCGCTTCGCCCGCATGGAAACGGATGTTTTCGACCAGAACAGGCTGGTTCTTTGCGAAGGCAATCGCGTCCTTAGCGTTTTCCAGATCAGTGAATTTTACGGTCTGGCCCAAAGCCGCTTCCAACGCAGGCAGCACAACTTTCAATGACATCTCATCTACGACCTTACCCTTCGGACGCCCAAAGTGCGCCACCATGATCGGCGTCCCGCCCGCATCTAAAATATGCTGAACGGTCGGCACAATGCGGTCAATCCGAGTCGTATCCGTCACACGCCCATCTTCCACAGGCACGTTGATATCCACACGCACCAAAACGCGTTTTCCAGTGACATCCATATCGGTCAGAGGGGTCCAAGCCATTGTGCGCATCCTTTTGTCTAAGTTGGCACCCTTCCACCGTACCTCGCCCGAAACGTCAACTGGGGTTTTCCTTTGTTGCGTTTCACCTTACCTAATCCCCAACATTGATGAAGGAGTGCCAAGATGGCCGATATCAAAGACCCCGAAAACACGATCCTTATGGAACTTAAAGGTGGCACCGTCACGATTGAGCTGCTGCCAGACGTCGCCCCATTGCACTGCGCACGTATGAAAGAACTGGCCCGTTCCGGTCAGTATGACAACGTATGTTTCCACCGTGTGATCGACGGTTTCATGGCGCAAACGGGCGACGTGCAACACGGTGACATGGAAGACGGCTTCAACATCGGTCGGGCAGGCACCGGCGGGTCCGACTTGGGCGATGTCAAAGCAGAATTTTCAAAAGTGCCGCACGCACGCGGATCTTTGGGCGCTGCGCGTTCGCAGAATCCTGATTCCGCAAACAGCCAGTTCTTTATCAACTTCAACGACAACAGCTTTTTAAACGGCCAGTACACTGTTTATGGCCAAGTCATCGAAGGTATGGATCACGTTGACGCAATCGTTCGTGGTGAACCACCACGCGAACCAGACCGGATGATTTCTGTGAAAGTTGCCGCAGATGCGTAAGCTGGCAGCAGCATTCGCATTACTGGCCAGCCCTGCGCTGGCTGGCGGCATTGCAATCGACGTTGCGGGTGAAGGCGCGAATGGCACAATCCAGATCGACCTGTTGGAAGATCTGGCCCCTTTGCACGCCGAACGTATCGCGTTGTTGGCGGCTGAAGGCAAATATGACGGGGTGCAGTTCCACCGCGTGATTGACGGCTTCATGGCGCAGACGGGTGACGTGCAGTGTGCGATCGATGGTGCGACGTGTCCCGCAGGGACAGGTGGGTCTGATATGCCTGATTTGGCTGCAGAATTCACGTCTGAGCCGTTCGAGCGTGGCATCGTTGGCATGGCCCGTTCGCAGAACCCGAATTCCGCGAACAGCCAGTTCTTTATCATGTTCGATGCGGGCTATTTCTTGAACAATCAATACACCGTCGTCGGTCGTGTGACCGAAGGTCTGGATGTGTTGGATGCCATCAAGAAAGGCGCTGGCCGCAATGGTGAGATTTCGGGAACACCGGATCGCATGGTTAAAGTTACCGTGACCGAATAAAAAGAAGCGGCCCGCGATCAGGGCCGCTTCCTTCGCTTATCAGCGGTTAGGGGAATTTACATTCCAGCAGCAGCCACAGCAAAGCCCGACATGCCCAGATTAGCCATCATCTTGGCAGCACCTGTTTCCAGTTTGATCTTATACAGATCGGATGTATCAGCGCTATTTATGTGTAAAATTATGTAAGCGGCATCAGACCCTTCCTCGCCGGAAATAATATCAAAACTCCGCATCGGGATCGTGTCAACCGTTTCGCGATCGACTGTCAAAACCGCCACAGTTTCCAGTGTACTTGCGGGGTGCCCAATGCGTTAGTTTGGGCGCCCAGAACGTATTGCGCTGCTGGCATGGGATGATCGCTTTATGCCGTTACTCACGGTTGGCACAGCCAAAAATTACGCGCGTTGATGAAATCTCGTCACATCCGCGTGTGTATGGATAGGCACTGACCGCTTTTCAAGGCATTCTGATGGTCTGTTGAAAAAGGAACCCCCCCATGCGTGGCATATTGATTGCAAGTCTTGCTGTGGTATTCGGACTGACCGGACATGTGCAAGCCGATCCGAGTTTCTGGAAGTTTGAATGGCCTGAGACTGATTTCACCAACACCTCGATCGAAAACTGGGTGCAGGTTATGTCGGGTGGTCCGCCCAAAGATGGTATTCCTGCGCTGTCTGATCCGGACTTTATCAAAGTGGCGGTGGAAACCAAAATCGGTGACCGTGAACCCGTCATCACTGTCGAATTCGAAGGGCAGGTCCCACGCACGTACCCTATCCGCTATCTGACATGGCATGAGATTGTGAATGATGTGGTCGGTGGTGTGCCTGTCGCAGTTACGTTCTGCCCACTGTGCAATTCCGGCATGACTTTTGATCGTCGTGTCGACGGGCAGGTTCTGACGTTCGGCGTGTCAGGAAAGCTGCGCAATTCTGATATGATCATGTATGATGCCGAAACCCAAAGCTGGTGGCAGCAGGCCATTGGCACGGGCATCGTGGGGCATCACAACGGGACTGAATTAACCCAACTGCCCACGTGGATGGAAAGCTGGGCCGAATTCAAAACCCGCAATCCGCAGGGCTTGGTTATGGCGGAACCCAACTGGCAACGAGCCTATGGTCGCAATCCGTATCGCGGGTATGACAGCCTGACAAAACCGTTTCTCTATTCCGGTGAAAACCCACCGCACGATATTCCGCCATTGGTGCGGGTGGTTCGTGTCAGGGACCGAGCATGGCCGCTGACACGTCTTGCGCAGACCCCGCTGATTACAGAGGCCGGCGTGCAATTGTCATGGGCCGCAGGGCAGGCGTCTGCGTTGGATGATGGTGCTATCGCAGAGGGCAAAGACGTGGGCACAGTGCGTGTGCGTGATGCGAACACGGGCAAGGATGTGCCCCACGACGTGATGTTCGCCTTTGCCTATCATGCGTTCTGGCCTGAGGGGGAGTGGATGTTGGGAGACGGATGAAAAAGGGAAACGCCGCCTGATGGGGTGGCGTTTTTTTTACGTTTGTGCGCGACAAAAAGGTGACAGTCCATAAAGCAGAAATTCATTGTTT
>JBMZCY010000152.1:0-4992 GCA_049613825.1 Planktomarina sp. | reverse complement strand
AAGCGGACAGCGCTGATATCATTGATATTCCGAACTTTGATAACCCGGCCTGGGGCGTCAATCAGGGTGCAGCCATGGCCTTAAACTGCAATTACCTGTTGATGTGCGACAACCTGTTGGACCCGACGCATGTGGCATGGGTGCATCAAAGCAGTTTTGCCGCTCCTGCGACCAAGGATACGCCATTACGGATCAAGAAAGCCGATGACGGCATTATCGTGCATCGTTGGATGATGGATCACGAACCAGCGCCGTTCTACAAGAAGGTAGTTGAATTTGAAGGGAACTGCGACCGGCTGCAGCATTACGAAGTGCGCTATCCGTCCCATGCCTTGATCAAGGCGGTCTTCACCCCTGCAGGTACTGGTGGTCCTGATGGACCCTTGCACAAAAACACCTTCATCATGGACAGCTATAATTTCATGACGCCCACCGATGAAGGGCGCACGCGGTACTACTGGTTCCAGTTGCGCAACATTCGCCCCGATGACGCGGACCTGTCAAAGATGATGACCGAAGACGTGCAACATGCGTTCGAAGAAGACCGCGCTGTCCTGAATGAAGTCCAGATTGGCATGACCCACAAAACCAGCCCCCACATTGACCTGCCCATTGATGGCGGGCAATTGCGGTTCCGCCGTCAGCTTCAAGCGATGATCAACGAAGAACAACAGGTTGATCGGCAAATGGCCGAATAACAGCTGCGCACATTTCAGAAAGAGACTGTAAAATGACACATCCCCTTTTGACCCAAGACCATGTCGACGCTTACGCCCGTGATGGTGTGGTCCTTGTGAAAGGCCTGTTCAAAGATCACGTCGACCAGCTGCGCGCAGGTGTGGCCCGCAACATGGAAGACCCCGGCCCTTATGCCGCCGAAAACCTGAAAGAAGGCGAAGGCGGGCGGTTCTTTGATGATTACTGCAACTGGACCCGCATCCCTGAATTTGAAGCGGTGATCAAAGCATCCCCCGCTGCTGCGGTCGCCGCTGAATTGATGGGATCAAAGACTGTGCAGATGTTCCACGATCATGTTTTGGTCAAGGAACCGGGTACATCAAAACCCACGCCATGGCATCAAGACAGCCCGTATTATTTCGTAGAAGGGCAGCAAACCGTTAGCTTCTGGTCCCCGCTTGATCCTGTGCTCAACGCATCGCTGCGCTGTGTTGCGGGATCACACCGTTGGACGAAAGAGGTCTTGCCCACACGCTGGCTGGCCGAAACCAGTTTTTATCCAAATGACGATGCTTACATGCCCGTCCCTGATCCTGATGCCGAGGGCATGGACATTCGCGAATACGCGATGGAACCAGGGGATGCTGTGGCCTTCAATTACAAAACACTGCACGGGGCCCGTGGGAACGAGGCGGGCACACGCCGCCGCGCATTTTCCCTGCGCCTGCTAGGCGACGATGCGCGGTATGTGGAACGCCCTGGCCCTACGTCCCCCCCGTTTCCGGGTCATGATATGACCGAGGGGCAGCGGTTGCGGACAGATTGGTTTCCAATGCTCTTGGGCACTGCAAGTTAAGGGCGTCACGTGAGAAGCACTTCAGACCCCCAAACGATACGGCCAGATCTGGTTCCGGAAGGCGCGTTCAGTTATCCTGTTGTCGCCCCTAAACCGACACGTTGGTTTGGGTTCCTGATTTTGCCTGAATTTACCCTGCTTGCGTTCAGTGCTGCCCTTGATCCTTTGCGCATTGCCAATCAACTGGCGCAGAAACCACTGTATGGTTGGTCGGTGTTGTCAGAAGATGGATCCGCCGTTTCATCGTCATCTGGTATTGATATCGGTGTTCATGCAGCTTTGGCCGATCTTGACCCAAGCACCTACCTGTTTGTGTGCTCGGGCAACAATGGTACCAAAGTTGCCCCGGACACAGTGGTAAACACTCTGCGCCATCATGTGCGGTTTGGCGGCAAAGTTGGCGGCATCTGTACGGGTGCCGCTACTCTTGCCCGTTGTGGACTTTTGGATGGTAAAAAATTCACGCTGCATTGGGAAAACCAACCGGCCTTCCAAGAAGTCTTCCCAGATCTCCCCCCCACATCACACCGGATTGAACACGATGGCGATTTGCCGACATGTGGTGGCGGATCGGCAGCAACCGAAATGATGATTTCAATTATCGCACAGGATTATGGCCAGGACTTTGCCATTGCTGTCTCAGACATGTGTTTGAATGGACCAGACATCGCACCACGACATGAACAAAGATCATCGATTGCCAAGGCCATCAGTTCACGAAACCCTCGGGTTTTGGCAGTGCTGCGCGCAATGTATGACAACATCGAGGAGCCATTATCGCTGGAAGAATTGGCAAAACTAGCCGGGATTTCCCGTCGCCAAATAGAACGCCAGTTCCAACAACTTTTGGATCAAGCACCATCTGAAACGTACCGTAGCATTCGCTTGGACCGGGCCAGAACACTTTTGGTGGAAACAAACCTAAGTGTCATGGAGGTCGCGATGGCCACTGGTTTTAATTCGATTGCTGTGATTTCAAAACATTACAAACAACGTTTTGGTGAAACGCCGAGCGGACATCGGGTTCGTCTCGACAACGGTACAGCCCAATCCAAAGACTAGGGCATTCGATTACCTCTGTAGAAATGCTACTTTCGTGAAAATCGGCATTTTATGATGGTTCTCACCCTATTCGGCGATATCTTCCGCCCAAAGCTCTGGTTTCTCATGAATGAACCGGGACATTAATGCGATGCAATCTGGATCATTTGCGATAATCACCTCCACACCTTTTGACCGCAAAAAATCTTCGTTTCCACCAAAATTTTTGTTCTCGCCGATAACAACCCTTGCAATGCCAAATTGCAAAATCGTCCCGCTACACATCATACACGGACTTAACGACGTATATAGCGTGGTATCGCGATAGGTTTTTTGCCGCCCTGCCTTTCGCAGTGTATCCATTTCACCATGTGCGATTGGGTCACCCTTTTGCACCCTTTGATTTCGCCCTTGTGCAACAACTTCATATCCACGTGCCAGGACTGATCCTATAGGACAACCGCCTTCATCAAATCCCGCCTGTGCCTCTTCAAACGCAATTCGCAGCAAGCGTTGATCATCAACATTCATGGGTTCGCTTCCTTTTTGTCAAGTATCGGGCCGTCGTAGTATGGCAGATGCTCCACGCTTGGCTGCCATTTACCCTGCGCGACCAAATCATCCATATGATCCGCGATTTCATCAAGTGTTGCAAACCAAACATCGCGATGTGTCATCGTGCCTTCAATCCAAGCTTCGACTTGTTTCCAACGCGCCAGCCTTCCGGTTAAAAATGGGTGCAAGATCATCATGAAAAACCCACCAGCGTCATATTGGGCTTCAAATTCTTCCCAAAATCCTGCCAACCCGTCGGACGGGGATTTTACAGGCATCATATACCCGATTTCATCGTAATGTGCGAAGGGCGGCCAGTCATCTGTTCCCCAATGGACCGGCATTTCATACAGCGACCCTTTGGCTGTTTGTACAGCATACGGAATGTCATCCGCCATCATCGAACTGTCGTACCGCATGCCATGTTCGATCATCAAGTCGATCACTTCATCAGTGACATTATATACTGGCGCCCGATATCCCCGCGGCAACATTCCGCAAATGCGTTTATGCGCATCAAGGGTGCGTTCGAACCATTCCCGTTGATCACCACGCGTCTGAATAGGGTCTTCGTGCAAATACCCATGATGCCCAACTTCGTGGCCACCTTGCAAGATTTGTTCGACAACATTTGGATAGGTTTCCAAACACCAACCAGGTATGAAAAATGATTGCTTTAGGCCAAAGCGTTTATAGGTATCAAGGATTCTTGGAATAGAAACCTGCGGGCCATAACGCCCCATGGAAATTGGGTAGAGACGGTCAGCGCTATCGGCGGGCTTAGCAATATGGATAAGACTGTCCGCATCCATATCAAACGTAATTGCAACGGCGCACTTAGCCCCATTCGGCCAGGGGATCGGATTGCGGATCACGCGATTAAGTCTGAGCTAACAGGTGGGCGCTTTTTGCATCCCAACTTAGCCAGATATCTTGATTAGGTTGTAATTCGAACTTCGAAAGCTCACGTTCTTGCATTTGAACTTTGAATTCCTGACCACTTGCATCTTCCAAAAACAACGTCACCATCGAACCGACGAATTCCTCTGATATCAACTTGCACTGAACGATATTCTCCGCGTCTACCGATGTGGGTGACAAATGAACCAAATCGGCTGAAATTACAAAAGTGGCATCCCGATTAACCGCCAGACCCTGACCATCCAATTCCACCGTAAACGCGCCAGAATTCGTTTCGATTTGAGCCGTGGTATCGGTTACATTTGAAACAGCGCCAGTCAGGATGTTATTGCGACCGACAAATTCTGCAACGAACTTGTTCTGGGGGGCCCGATAAATATCTTTGGGGGTGCCGACCTGTGCTATTTCACCGTTGCCCATGATGACAACACGGTCGGCCATGGCAAAGGCTTCGGATTGCGAGTGGGTAACATAGACAAATGTAATCCCAAGTTCTCGTTGCAATTGGACCAAAACAGCCTGCATACGGATAACCAGATGCGCATCAAGGGCTGACAAAGGTTCGTCAAGCAACAGAATTTTAGGTTCAAGAACCAAAGATCTGGCCAAAGCAACACGTTGCTTTTGCCCCCCCGATAATGTGGTGATATTTCGATTTTCGAACTCTAAGATACCCAGCTTTTCCAGCCATATCAAAGCGCGCTTCTTGCGTTCCGCCTTGCCAACGCCTCGCATTTTCAAACCAAATTCAACATTTTCACGCGCAGTCAAGAACGGAAACAGAGCTAAGGATTGCCAAACCAGTGGCGTGTCACGCTCGTGCGGTTTAACGTCATTCATCACTTGGTCATCCATGCGGATTTCTCCGATGGAGGGTGCTTCTAACCCCGCCAGCATACGTAAGGTTGTTGTCTTGCCACAGCCCGAAGGCCCCATAATTG
>JBMZCY010000151.1:0-5050 GCA_049613825.1 Planktomarina sp. | reverse complement strand
TGCCCCCTCTGGCGTGCCGCCATTCACCCCCAAGGTTTTTGGATCAAGAAGAAGTTAGGGGCAATTCAGTGCTGTTGTGAAATCGGCGCGGGATTGATGCGGGGCGATGGCGCGGGTTTTGAGTTGGTCGTTTTGGTATGTTGTGGCCATGATGTGCGACCAATCTGTATTAGCGGTGATCATTTCAGGACCATTGCCGCAGTTGCGGATGCCGCCTGCGATGTCCCGTTCACCGATGCGGTGGTTGGTGAGACCTGCAAGACTAGCAACTTCAGTCAAAGATGCACCGTCTTCCAAAACAGGGCCGGCGTCCGTTTGTGGAACATAGCGCCAAACGCGTAAGGTTTTCGCCAGATGCGGGCGGTCAATATAAGCGACTTCGATCACCCCGTCACCATCAAGATCCGTTGCCCCGATTGGGGCCAACCATCGGAAGCGGCGGCCGATAAACGGCGTGGAGGCCGTACGCACCAGTTTATTGCTGCCTGCATTGGTCGGTGCCAAGGCCCAAACAGACAGCCGTGCGCCACGGTCCACATGGGTTTCAACGACAACAACCTCAGGCCTGCGGTCCCCATCCATATCAATCAAACGGGGGGCGGTATCTTCGAATACAATATTAGGGCCCCAGTTCACTGTAATCGTGCCACCCGTGGACAGGGTTGCCCGAAAGGACTTGTGTTCGATCGCATCACCCAGAATGCCGTGGGGATAGACGTCGGTTGGCTTGATGTATTCTGCAGACGTGATGGTCTGCGAAAGAGCTGGCCCCGCTGTACACAGGGCAAGGATCAAGGCCAGCGCGCGCATCAGATTTGACGTTCGGGCATTTTTACGATCAGACCGTCCAGTTCATCCGTGACCTTCAACTGACAGGTCAGGCGGGACTGGCCGGGTTTTGGTTCGTAGGCAAAGTCCAGCATGTCTTCTTCCATACCATCCAGTGCGGGCAGTTTGTCGGCCCATGCAGGATCCACATAGACATGGCAGGTGGAGCAGGCACATGCGCCGCCGCAGTCAGCCTCGATACCCGGAATGTTGTTGTCGCGGGCGCCTTCCATGACAGTCAGGCCGTTGCCCACTTCCACCACATGTTCGGTTCCATTGTGTTCGATGTATGTAATTTTTGCCATGTCGGGCATCCTATTCAGATCGTTTCGACAAAGGACGTATCATGGCCCTGCGATATTTCCAGCCTTTTTAGAGCATGGTCCCTTTTTACAACACGGGTTGGCCGAATGCGCCAAACACGCTACTGTGCATACAAGCCGAAAACGACACGCAGTGAAAACAGGCAGTCAAATATGAAATACATTACACTTGGCGTGGGCGCCTTTGTAGGCCTTTCAGCATGTATGGGAACACCTGATTTCCGGTCGAATTTCGTGGAACCGTCGCAGGTGGAAATCCAACAAACCGGACCAAAGGATGCGCCTGATGGGACCTGTTGGGGGCGCGATGAAACAGCAGCAGAGATTGAAACTGTGACCCACACCATTTTGGAAGAACCAGAGGAACGGGCGGAGGATGGTACCGTGACTAAGGCGGCTGTTTATACCTCGAAAACATTTCAGCGCATTGTACAGGACCGGGATGCGATCTGGTTTGAAACACCTTGTGATGAAGCCTTCACACCCGATGTGGTTGCCGCCTTGCAGCGCAGTTTGACCGCACGAGGGTTAATGCAGGGGGATGCAACAGGGGTTCTGGACCTTCGGACCAGCCGTGCGGTCCGTGTTTATCAAAAACCACTCGGGCTAAACAGCGGGCAGCTGTCGTTAATCGCGGCGCGCAAGCTGGGTTTGATTGCCTATGATCGCAGCGATATCGACACATTCTAAACGTAAAAGGCCCCTGCAGTGTGCAAGGGCCTTTTACGTTTCAGTCATCTGGGTTTGGTTATTCGTCCAACCCCAGTGCGATAAAACGTGGATTGCCCTGACGACGGATCAGCAACAGCAAGGATTTGCGCCCCCCATCCCGTGCGGCGGTCACAGCACCTTCAAATTCCTGCAAGGTGGTGACTTTCGCCTGCCCTGCTTCCGTGATCAAGTCACCGGTGCGCAAACCTTTTTCAAACGCTTCTGAGTCTTCGTCCACAGCGACCACAACAACGCCCTCGGCATCTGCGTCCAAATCCAGACCTTCGCGAATATCATCGTTCAGGTTGGACAAGGTGATGCCAAAATCGGACATCTGCATCGGTTCATCTTCTGTGGGTTCCGGTGCCTCGGCTGCGGCAGGTTGTGCGGCTTCGGCTGTTTCGCGGCGACCTAAGGTGATCAGCAAGGTTTCTGTTGCACCGTTGCGGACGACGACCACGCGGACGGCTTTACCAACCAGTGTGTTGCCGACTGTGCCCACCAACTCGCGGACGTCTTCAACGTCAGTACCGTCGAAGGTGATAATGACGTCACCAGTCAGGATACCGCCGTCTTTGGCTGGGCCATCTGGCACGTTGGTAACCAATGCACCTGCTGCTGTGTCCAAGCCTTCGATGCCAGATGCGATATCCTCGGTCACGTCCTGAATGGACACACCCAACCAACCGCGGCGGGTTTCACCGAATTCCTGCAGCTGATCAACTACACGGGTCACGACGTTAGACGCCATGGAAAAGCCGATCCCGATGGATCCACCGTTCGGGGATAAGATCGCCGTGTTCACGCCAACAACGTCGCCGTTGATGTTGAACAATGGACCACCAGAATTCCCACGGTTGATCGCAGCATCCGTCTGAATGTAGTCATCATAAGGACCGGACAATTCACGTGACCGTGCAGATACGATGCCAGCAGATACCGAGAAACCTTGGCCAAGTGGGTTGCCCATGGCGATCACCCAATCGCCCACACGTGCTGTGTCGCTGTCACCGAAGGATACAAACGGTAGCGGTTCATCGGCGGTGACTTTCAACACAGCGATATCTGTGTTCGGGTCAGTTCCCACCAGTTCGGCGGGCAGCTCTTCACCGTTAAAGAATTCGATCATAATCTCATCCGCGCCTTCGATGACGTGGTTGTTGGTGACGATGAAACCATCTTCGGAAATCACAAAGCCGGACCCCAATGCGGATGACCGACGCGGGCCACGCTCCGGGCTGCGACGATCTTGGAATTCTTTAAAGAAATCTTCGAACGGGGATCCTTCTGGCACCACTTGCTGTGGGGCATCGCTGGCGGCACGGGCCACGACGGTTTGGGTTGTGATGTTGACCACTGACGGGCTGATGCGTTCGGCAAGGTCTGCGAAACTGTTGGGCAGGCCTTGGGCGGCGGCGGTCAGGGTTTGGGCCAGCAGCAGGATTGCGCCTGCTGCGAAAAGCCAGATCGCCCGCAGCATCGGCTGCTGCGTCCTGTTTTGGGTTCGGGCGATTGCGTACATGTATCTACTCCTCAACATAGATGTCCAAACCCGCTTCTGAATCATACAGGGGGTTCGTGGTATGAATATGAATGTAGTGTTGCGCTGCGACAACGCAATGACCTGACACAGATTGTCACTTCACAGTGAGTATTTTGTGCGTTTGCAATTCCCCGCCGATGGGAAACGAAAAGGGCCGCGCAGTGCTGCACGGCCCCTTCCCTAAATCTTAGATCACTTACTGTGCTGTCGGATTCGAGTTTTTCAAGTAATCGAAAAATTCATTATCCGGCGACAAGATCAGTGTAGAGTTCCCTGCTTGCAAGGATTTCTCATATGCAGCCAATGATCGGACGAAGTCGTAGAATTCTGCGTCACGACCAAAGGCCTGTGCAAAGATCGCGGTCCGTTTGGCGTCTGCTTCACCGCGAATAATCTCGGATTCACGGTTGGCGTCGGACACCAGTTCAACGACGGTACGATCTGCTTGTGCTTGGGTTCGCTGTGCGGCTTCACGACCACGCGCACGTTCGTCTGTTGCTTCACGTTCCCGTTCTGCGCGCATCCGGTTAAAGGTTGCTTCAAGGTTTTCACGTGGCAAGTCGGTCGCTTTCAGGCGAACGTCAACCACGTCGAGGCCAAGACTGCGTGCTTCCAGCGCTGCTGCATTTCGAATGCGAAGCATCAGGGCGGCACGATCAGAAGACAAGATATCGTTGGATGTCACGGAACCTAAAACTTCCCGCAGTTCAGCACGCAGGATGTTATCCAAACGGCGGTCCGCAGTTGCGATCCCACCTGTACCGACAGCCTGACGGAATTGGGTTAGGTCCGTAATGCGGTAACGCGCAAATGCATCAACAACCAAGCGGCGGTCGTCTAGCGGCGTAACCTCGATAGGGTCCACATCACGCGCTAAGATACGGTCATCATATCGAACAACCTGCTGAAAGAACGGAATCTTAAATGCCAGACCCGGTTCTTCCTTCACAGCCTTGATTTGACCAAACTGCAGAACCAACGCCTTTTCACGTTCCTCAACAATAAAGATCGAAGATAGGGCAACAGCCACTACAACAATTACGGCGGGCAAGATATATGTCATACGGCTCATTAGTTTGCTCCTCCGTTTGTATTGCGGCGCATCAGGTCATTGATCGGCAGGAATGGTACTACGCCCTGCCCACCTTCGCCTTGGTCTTCAAGAATCACTTTATCCACACGGCCTAAAACCTTTTCCATCGTTTCCAAATATAGACGTTTGCGCGTCACATCAGGGGCTTTCAGGTATTCGGTTAGAACAGCGTTGAAACGGGATGCTTCACCGGTCGCTTCGTTCACCACTTGGGCGCGATATGCTTCAGCTTGTTCCAGCAAACGCGCGGATTCACCACGGGCTTCCGCAAGGACACGGTTTTTGTATGCGTCCGCTTGGGACTGCAACTGATCGCGTTCTTGTTCAGCGGCCTGCACGTCCAAGAAGGCGTCAATCACCTGACGCGGCGGGTCGGCTTTGTCAAAGTTCACACGCACGACGTTTACACCAGAATCGTAACTGTCGAGTGTTGTCTGGATCAAATCCTGCAACCTGTCCGCAATCGCTGCACGATCACGGTTCAAAATCGGTGCCAGATCAGACTGGGCCACAATTTCTCGCATCGCAGATTCAGACACTGCTTCAATCGCT
>JBMZCY010000150.1:0-5114 GCA_049613825.1 Planktomarina sp. | reverse complement strand
AATGTGACCGCTGGGGCCGTTCTTGGCAGCATTCTTGGTGCGGCTTTGGGCGGTGGACAGGCGGGCGCCGATCTGGGCGCACAATTGGGTGCCAGTGTTGGATCGCGCACATATTCGAAGAATTTTGAGTTAGAGGCCGATCAGTTGGGCGCGATCCTGACCCAAAAGTCCGGCTATGATCCGGTCCGTGGTGCCGCATACTTTACTCGTATTCCTGATCCCGGAAACAGCTTTCTTGGGACACATCCGCCCAACCTGTCGCGGATTGAAACTGTTCGCAAAGCGGTCGGTCGGTGATCAAATCTATGCTGTTGCAGGAATGGCAGCGCTTTAAAGGGCGCTGCCTTTATTCTACCGAAGGGTTACTGCTTGCATGGCGCGAAGAACATTCATTCCGGTTCTGGACTTACGTTAATTTGATTTCTGCAGTTCTGATCTGTCTTCTGCCTGTCGCAGTTTGGGCGCGTATTATTGTGCTGGCGCTGGGCATTCTGATTTTAGCTGCAGAGTGTTTTAACACCGCCATCGAACGTGTCGTGAACCATGTATCCCCTGACAAACACCCACTTGCAAAGGCCGCGAAGGATGCAGGCAGTGCGGGCGTGGCGTTGACTGCTGTGGTGGCGGGTATCGCTTGGGTTGGTGCCGTTTGGACGCTGTTTTGAAGAAATTAGGCGTGCTGCTGACCGACAAAGGTTCGAAATACGCAGTATCCGGCTGTCCGGTTGTGGATCGCGATGCCATTGATGCCGCGTTGAAGGACCTGAAGCGGGATAAGAAATATGCCAAGGCCACCCATAACACATGGGCTGCAGTAATGGATGGAACGCCATTAAAGGCCGATGATGGGGAATCCGGCGCGGGGATGGTGATCGTTCGGATGCTGGAACGGGCAGGGGTGCAGGGGCATCTGATTGTCGTCACCCGCTGGTATGGTGGCAAGCATTTGGGCGGTGACAGGTTCCGCCACGTGGGCACAGCGACGCAAGCCTATCTGGATCAGCTTTAGGCGTTCAGAAACACCCGTGTCGCGGCCTCAAACCCGCGCGCATCTTCGGCGTGCAGCCAATGGCCTGCTTTGGGCAGTTTGGCGAAACGCGCCTTTGGGAACAGATCTTTGATAACGGGGCGGTGTTCGGGCAGAACATAATCTGATGTGCCGCCGGATAGGAACAGGTTTGGGCCTGTGAATTGACCTGTGATTGCAGGGAAGCCGACAATCTTGGCCATCTCAGCCTCTAACGCGTCAAGGTTCAGTTTCCATCGTTTCCCGCGCACATCCAGTGATTGCAGCAGGAACGCGCGGATCGACGGGTCATCCAGCACCAAAGCCAAAGCGGTATCTGCATCGGCGCGGGTTTCAATCGCATTCAAATCCAACGTCCGCATCGCGTCGATCATCCTTTGCTGGGAATGTTCGTAGGCCACAGGCGCAATATCCGCGACGATCAACTTGTGCACTCCCGGGTGGTTCAACGCACATACCATCGCGGCTTTACCACCCATGGAATGCCCTAGCAGATCGACGGTGCCACCAAGATCCGCTATAATCTCAGACAGATCTGCAGCCAGCGCGGGGTATGAATGATCCTCGCTCTGCAAACTATCCCCGTGATTGCGCATATCGACGGACACAACGGTCCGCTCGTCACTCAGCCGTTTTGCTATCACGCCCCAGTTTCGGGCTGAACCGTATAAGCCATGGGCAATCAACAGGGGTGCTACATCGGTAGGACCGTCATATCGGATAAAATTCAACATATCCTGCTTATCGGGAACCTTTCCCCAAAACGCCAGACCCGCTATGCAAGTTGCATGATAGACCCCGCCATCCCCCCGCTGATTGATGATATGACCGAACGCTTGCGTGTGGCATACGGCGTGCCCGCGTCCACGTTGCACGATCAATTCCACAAGATCGGCCGCCAGTTGCCGCCGAAATTGCAGCGCTCGGCAAGGGTCATGGCCGAGGCCGAGCAGTTCATGGGCAATCCCAAACTTGCCCGCCGTGTGCAGGTCGAAAAAGTCCAACGCGCCCATGAAGACCTGCTGCCGCATCTGGCCAAACAGGACTTGGATTACAAGCGTAAGGGGTTGGTGATCAGCACAGTGTTGACGATGCTGGTGAACTTGCTGATTTTGGCGGTGTTGGTCGGGGTCGTGCTGTGGATGGTGGATCGGGTTTGATGAAACGGTGTCTCACTATACTGCTTTTCACCCTGCTGACTGTGGGCGTAATGGAACCGGCACAGGCGCAGGATGTTGGCGGACAGCAGCTGGAAACTGCGATCCGTCTTGTCCAGTCTGTCGATGATTTAGAAACATTGGTGACCACTTGCCCCGCTGACATACGCTATACTCGGCAAACATGGCGGGATTGGCTGTTGGGTAATAGGTTCGAATGGACGCTTTCACAATGTCGCGCCAATCTGGAGCGCTGTGCAACCGCTTGCACCACAGGGCACGTGGGCAGTGCATGCCGGGCCACTGCGCGGGCGTTTGAACAGGAATTGGACAATGAAAATCGCATGCCATCCCGCCAAGCCTACACTTTGGCCTGTGCATCTGGAAACGCACTGGCCTGCACCAACCGCGCTGCAGGATTGCGTAACACGCCAGTGGATACGGATCCTTTGTCCGTGAACCAACCTGCTGCGTTTCAAACCTGTCTGACGCGGACGTTTGAAGGCAGTTGTCACGATGATGATGCGTGGGGCTGTGCGATGTATGCGCAAGCATTGATGAACGGGCAAGGCACAAAACAAGACACGGATCAGGCGCAATCCATAGTGCGTAAAGCCTGCCGTCTGAGCACGAATGAGGTTGATAAAGGGACAATTTCTGCCCCGTGTCGCTTTGCGCGGCGTTTGTTTCAATAAAAAAGCCGCCCCATTTGGGACGGCTCGTAGGGTGCGCACTGTGCACCGTACTTTCTTCTTTGTAAATCAATATAGCGGGAAGTTCGCGCACATGGCTTCGACTTCGGCTTTCACCTTGGCCTCAACCGCAGCGTTGCCTTCTTCACCATTTGCGGCCAGACCATCGACCACTTCGATGATCCAGTCTGCAATCTGACGGAATTCCGGTTCACCAAACCCGCGTGTTGTGCCCGCAGGCGATCCCAAACGGATGCCGGATGTCACTGTCGGCTTTTCAGGGTCAAACGGTACACCGTTTTTGTTACAAGTGATGTGCGCGCGGCCCAAAGCTTTGTCCACGATGTTGCCTGTGACGCCTTTGGGACGCAGGTCAACCAGCACAACGTGCGTGTCTGTGCCGTGGGTGACCGTGTCTAAACCTCCAGCGATCAATTGATCCGACAGGGCTTGCGCGTTGTTGATCACGTTCTTGATGTAGGTTTTGAATTCCGGCTGCAGGGCTTCGCCGAATGCCACAGCTTTGGCTGCGATCACGTGCATCAAAGGGCCTCCCTGAATGCCCGGGAAGATGGCAGAGTTGAATTTCTTTGCCAATGCTTCGTCATTCGTAACGATCATACCGCCGCGTGGACCGCGCAGAGTTTTGTGCGTGGTTGTTGTGGCAACGTGTGCGTGTGGGAACGGGCTGGGGTGTTCACCTGCGGCAACCAGGCCCGCAAAATGCGCCATGTCCACATGCAGATACGCGCCAACCATATCAGCAATTTCGCGCATACGTTTGAAATCGATCTGACGTGGAATCGCGGAACCGCCCGCGATGATCATTTGTGGTTTATGTTCTTTGGCCAGCGCTTCTACCTGGTCATAATCCAACAGGTTGTCTTCTTTACGTACGCCATACTGCACTGCGTTGAACCATTTGCCGGACTGGTTCGGCTTTGCCCCATGGGTCAAGTGACCGCCTGCATCCAAAGACATGCCAAGGATGGTATCACCCGGCTTTAGCAGCGCCTGAAACACACCTTGATTCGCTTGGGAGCCGGAGTTCGGTTGTACGTTTGCAAAGTTGCACCCGAACAATTCGCAGGCCCGTTCAATTGCCATGTTTTCAGCAATGTCTACATACTGACACCCGCCATAGTACCGACGGCCCGGGTATCCTTCGGCGTATTTGTTGGTCATGATCGATCCCTGCGCGTCCAAAACGGCTTGGGATACGATATTCTCGGATGCGATTAACTCAATTTCGTTACGCTGACGGCCCAGTTCCAGATCAATGGCACGCGCCAGTTCCGGATCGGTATCAGCGACCGAGGCTGTGAAAAATTTGCTGTCTTTGTGCGGGGCGTTCATGGATTCTACTCCTAACAATATATCTGGCGCTGGGTTTAACAGCAGGGTTTCCGATTGGATACGGACCTTCACGACACTTGGACGGTCGATTCCGCCTAAGGTATGCTTGCAACTTTGCTTTCCTATGCGCAATCATCCCCTCAGTGAAAAGAGGCCATAATGTCCATGCGCAAAAAGATAGCTTTCTTGGCCAGTACCGCTGATCCGGCCGAACAGGCAAGGAATACCTTTGTACACAAATACGGGGATTGCCCTGTTGAGGATGCAGACGTGATTGTGGCCTTGGGCGGCGATGGTTTTATGCTGCAAACCCTGCACGCCACACAGGATCTGGACACGCCTGTCTACGGCATGAACCGTGGCACTGTCGGCTTCCTGATGAACGAATTTTCCGGTGATGATTTGCTGTTTCGGCTTGAGGCAGCAGAGGAGGCGGTGATTTCCCCCTTGTTCATGCGCGCCGAACAGATGGACGGTACAGTCCGAACCGAAATTGCAATCAACGAAGTCAGCTTGCTGCGCCAAGGTCCGCAAGCTGCCAAACTGCGCATTTATGTGGATGGCAAGCTGCGGATGCCGGAACTGGCCTGTGACGGTGCCTTGGTCGCGACTCCTGCGGGATCAACGGCATACAACTATTCCGCTCACGGCCCAATCTTGCCCATTGGATCTGATGTTCTGGCACTGACCGCAATGGCCGCCTTCCGTCCGCGTCGCTGGCGTGGCGCACTGTTGCCGCGTACGGCAAAGGTCCGGTTCGAAGTCATTAACCCCGAAAAGCGTCCCGTTATGGCTGATGCTGATTCCCGATCTGTTAGGGACGTCGTCGCGGTTGAGATTGAGGCGCATAATTCCGTTGAACACCGCCTGCTATTCGATCCC
>JBMZCY010000149.1:0-5122 GCA_049613825.1 Planktomarina sp. | reverse complement strand
CCCCCAGACGGACGCGCTACCAGGCTGCGCCATAGCCCGCACCTGTGGGTGCGGTATAACAATGCAAAACCGCGTGACAAGCCCAAAATCATGCACCGTTTGCTGTAAGGGCACGGGACAAAAGCGCTGTCCGATCAGAATGATCTAAGGCAAGTAAGTCAGACAGAATTCCCGGTTTTGCAGGAAAGGCGGACGTGCGCGGCAGTTTTGGCAGCAACATGGTAATGTCAGCCTGCGGGATGTCTGCGACAAAGGTTTCATCATCAAACAGGTTCAACATCGGCGCTTCGGAAACCGGCGCTACGGACGGTTGTTTTATAACGGGTTCAAGCATCGCGGGCTGTGCTTCTAACGATGCTTGGGCGTCCATATCAGGGAACAGGGACGGCTGTCGAATGGGTGCTTTGGGGCGAAACAAGGGCAAGGGGTCGATGGTGAATGCAATCACATTGTCGACATGGGGGGCCAGTTCATCCTGTTCTTGTTTCTTTTTCTTCTGCGGCGTTTTCTTTTCGGGCAGATCCAAGACAGGGGACAGGGCGGCAATATGTGCAGCACCTTTGTCAACCAACATCTGTTGGACGCCTTTGATCGTCATTCCGTCCGTGTGTAGCAGATATTTGATCCCGCCCAACAGTTGCATATCGTCGGGGCGGTAATACCTGCGCCCACCAGAACTTTTCATCGGCTTTACATCGTCAAATTTGCTTTCCCAATATCGCAGCACATGGGATTGCGTGCCCAACCATTTCGCAACTTCCGAAATAGTGCGGTAGGCGTCGGTGCCTTTTGCCATTGGGTTAACCTTTGTTGCCGACCGCAACGCGATCTTTCATCAGGTGTGATGGGCGGAATGTTATGACGCGACGCGGGGCGATTTCAGCCTCTTCCCCTGTTTTGGGGTTGCGGCCAATGCGGGCGGATTTTTCGCGGATTGAAAATGTACCAAACGAAGAAACCTTCACGGATTCACCGTCAACCAACGCATCAGACATATATTTCAAAATATCTTCGACCAGATCAGCAGATTCGTTTCGGGACAGGCCCACTTCGTTGAACACCGCTTCACTCAGGTCCATTCGCGTTAAGGTCTTTTCCGACATGCCGATCCCTTTCGATGACAGCAACTTAGAAGGCTGCGGGGGGGCGGGTCAATGGAAGGTGCGACAAAACCATTACAAAACGGTCGCTTACCACCGGATTACAGCCGTGCCCCACGCCAATCCGCCCCCAATTGCGCCACTGACAACGATTTGCCCCGGTTTCAATTTGCCTTCATCCTTTGCTGTCGCAAGGGCCAAGGGAATCGAAGCCGCGGATGTGTTTCCATGATCCTGAACCGTCATCACGATCCTATCCATGGGGACTTTCAGGCGTTTGCTGACGCCTTCTAGAATACGACGGTTCGCTTGGTGGGGGACAATCCAGTCCACGTCATCCGTTGTCAGGCCGGCTGTTTCCAATGTTTCAATCGCAGTTCCTGACAGTTTTTCGACGGCATGACGGAAGACTTCTTTGCCCTGCATCCGTAAATGACCCGTTGTGTGCATGGACACACCGCCATCAACGAACAGGATATCTTTGTAGCGACCATCTGATTTCAAGGCTGTGGACAGAATACCACGATCCCCGTCTTCGGTTGCGGACAGCAGCAATGCGCCTGCACCATCGCCGAATAACACACATGTGGTACGATCGGTCCAGTCCATCAATTTCGAGAATGTTTCAGCACCAATCACAAGCACTCGATTGGCTTGCCCACTGACGATCAAAGCATTTGCGTTGGTCAGGGCGTAGATAAATCCGGCACAGACGGCTTGCACATCAAATGCGAATCCGCTGGTCATGCCCAGCTTTTCCTGCACCATTGTGGCGGCAGACGGGAACGTCAGGTCAGCGGTCGATGTCGCAACGATAATCGCGTCAACATCATCCGGTGTCAGGCCCGCATCATCCAAAGCAGCCTTCGCCGCTGCCGCGCCCATGTCAGATGTGGTTTCATCATCGGCGGCAAAGTGGCGGCGTTCAATGCCGGTGCGGCTGCGAATCCAAGCATCAGATGTGTCCAGCTTGCTTTCAAATTCGGCATTTTCGACGACACGGGTGGGTAGGTATTTGCCTACGCCTTCAACAAACGCTCTGCGCATCAGGATTCGCCTTTGGTTAGTCTTCCGTTAAGTCACTTTGGGCCATTGCGATACGGGCGGCAAGCCTATCATTGAAATCTGCTTTGGCTAAGTTGAACGCCAGCTTGACCGCAGCCGCGACACCTGTCGCATCGGCCGAGCCATGGGATTTCACAACAGTCCCGTTCAATCCCAAAAATACACCGCCATTCACACGACGCGGGTCAATGCGTTTCGCCAAACGTGATAGCGGGCCGTAAGCCAAAAGTGCTGCAGCGCGGGACAGGATCGAATGTTTGAACGCGCCAGTCAGAATTTCACGAATGAACTTTGCGGTGCCTTCGGCAGATTTCAGCGCCACGTTGCCAGTGAAGCCGTCAGTGACGATCACATCCACCACGTCGCCCGGAATATCGCTACCTTCGACGAAGCCTGCGAATTCATAGGCCCCGCGATCTGCATTGGCGGCAATCAGGTCAAATGCGTCCTTCAATTCGGGGCGGCCTTTGTTTTCTTCGGTACCGACGTTCAGCAAACCCACGCGCGGCTTGGCCAAGTCAAATCCGTTGCGGGCATAAGACACGCCCATCAACGCATATTGCAGCAAATCTTGGGGATCGGCTTTCACATCCGCGCCCACGTCCAGCATGACATTGTTGCCGTTCGCACTGCGTGACGGCCACAAAATACCAATCGCAGGACGATTCACGCCGGGCAGTTTGCGCAGGCGTATCATCGACACAGCCATCAAAGCACCCGTGTTGCCGCAGGACACACACACATCTGCATTGCCGTCTTTCACAGACGTAATGGCAGACCACATGGACGTATCTTTGCCATTCCGCATCACCTGACTGGGTTTGTCGTCCATCGCCACTATACCGGTCGCATGAACAACGTCACACACATCACCCAGCTTGCGCTTGGCGATTAGCGGCTTCAACGTGCCTTCCGGCCCGTGAACAATAAATCGAATGTCTGGGTTTTTTTCGGCAGATGTGGCAAGACCAGCAATAACGGCTGCTGGTCCCAAATCCCCACCCATCGCATCAACAGAAACTGTCACAATGCGATTTTGCGGATTGCCCCGCGCAAAGGGGGTGGTGGTCACTGAAGTCTCGTCGCTGTTAGATGATGACACGTTTGGTGACCCCACTAAAGTTGGGCTTAGGCTGCGTCTTCATCCAGATCGATGTCGTTTGCCATCGCGATAACTTCTTTATCGTCGTAATGACCGCAGGATGGGCAAACGTGGTGCGGGCGCTTCAGCTCACCACAGTTTGTGCATTCATTTGGGTTGGCAGCTACCAGTGCATCATGGGATTGACGCATACCGCGGCGGCTTTTTGTAATCTTACTCTTTGGGACAGCCATGTCTCGACCTCGGGCAGGGGGGCCGTTTGGCCCAGTTGTGATTTGGTTTTGGCAGCGCGTACCGTATCAATTGGTACGTGTCGACCCCAAACTATCTTTGAACCACGGCTGATAAGCCTTTTTCAGCCGTGTTCAACCATTCTTTTTAACTGTTGTCTGCATCCCCAAGGCTGTCACGTAATCCGGCAAGCCCTGCAAACGGGCGTACAGCTTCATCCGTCATTGGGGTGACGTCTTCTGCTGCAAAGACCGATGTGCCCAACTGCGCATTTTTCGCGCGGGGGTAATCGGGCAATTCCAGCGTCAACGCCTCGGCAATGACATCAGACAGGATCAAAATTTCAGGTTGTGGATCAATGCTGTCTGCGTCTTCGGGCATTTCATATTCCGATCCTGCCTCAAATTCCTCAAATGCTGTTGGGCTGAACAGGCGCTCGACGTCAGTATCTATGCGTATGGTTACTGGATCACCCGAAATTACACAATTCTGTACAACAGTCGCGCCCAACGTTGCATTCAGTCGCCAGCCCCGTTTGCCCAATGGCACAAGATCGCCTTCAAACCGTACCTTGGCGATGGATCGCACGCCTAAAATGGCCTGCATGTCTGCGACATCCAAATCATCCATCCCCAATGCAAAGGCATACGGGCGGTTTTTGGCCAGATCGTCAAAGCGGATGTGATTGCGGTCCGACATGTGCAGTCCTTTCTTGAAACAGGTTCCCCCCATGCGCTACGATGTGGAAAAAGCGCTGGGTGGCGTGTGTACCGTCTATGGGGTGGATATCGAATGGGCAAGATGTTGAAGACAGTTGCAATGCTGGGCTTATTGCTGATCACAGCGGCGTGTTCTGCTGTATATCGCAATCACGGCTATACCCCGAGCGAGGCGGAACTGGCGACCATCATCGTCGGTGTCGACACACGGACAGCTGTTGAAACAACACTTGGTGCACCCACGGCCACAGGCGTGTCGAATACCGATGGCCTGTATTATGTATCATCCCGCTGGCGGCATTTCGGTCCGACCCGCCCCCGCGCGATCGAGCGTGAGGTTGTTGCAGTAACCTTCGATGGCAATGACGTTGTGCAAGACATCAGCCGATATGGTCTGGACGACGGTCGTGTTGTCGCATTGAACAAGCGCGTGACCAACCCGCCGACCGAACTTTCATTCATCCGTCAGTTGTTGGGGAATGTGGGTCGTGTGAACACACAAGACTTGCTGGGCAGTGGAAACTGATCCCAGCTCGGCGCATGTCTGATGACCGTAACCAAAGATATGTGGTGCGTATCGCAGACACATCGGATGACATGCAGGCCGCCTTGGCCTTACGGGCCGCGTGTTTTCGGCAAGGCGCAGATGATCGTGATGCTTGGGATGATCTGTGTACGCATATTGTTGTTAAGGACGCAGGGCGGGTTGTGTGCACTTTTCGCACGCTGCTTTTTAAAAACGGTTCAGACATTGCCAATTGCTATGCGGCGAAATGCTACGACCTTAGCAACCTGTCAAATTTCCCCCACCCAATGATAGAAGTCGGACGGTTCTGCATCTGTCCATCCATCACTGATCCTGATGTCCTTCGTACCGCTTGGGCCGCGTTGACACGGATGGTTGA
>JBMZCY010000148.1:0-5133 GCA_049613825.1 Planktomarina sp. | reverse complement strand
GCTTGGCGGGCGGCCCCCTTGCCTGTCCCCGCGCGAACCGTAGCGTGCAGATCTGGGATCTGATTAGCCATATCTAAATTCCTTTGTTTGGTGGGCATCCTCCAAGGGTGTATGCCCAGTTGAAGCTGTGGCTTTAGGGGGGAATGGGGGGGAGATCAAGAGAAGTGTTTGGTTATCAGCTTATCGAGCTTTTTGAGGCGAGGGGTCCAATATTCAACCAAACTATCTTGCAAAGATTTTGCGGCCGATGCGACCCCTTCGATTTCATCTGGCACATGAACAAAGTCCTTTGCGAACGTAAATCGATGTTTGGGGACCGCATTTGGTTTCGAGGGCGCCAGTTTGCGTACGTCTTTCAGACATTTGTGTAATTCAATGAGTGTCTCAGAGTCTGTTGTGAATACGTGCCCAAAGGTCTCGAAACTACCTTGTGGGCTGTCCTGGTCGTTAACGTAAATGCGAAGAGCACGACCTGAATTTGGCCCATTGGCTTTTTTCAATTTCAAACCTTGAATCTTATCCCATCTTGGAACTGAAAAAGAGAGGTAACCATGATGGTCCTTTCCGTCCTTATCAGGTTTTACTTCAAATCCCGCCAGTTTTGAAAGTATCTCTGCTATATCCAAAGATTTCGCTTCAATGCTTTGCATAATTGCGGAAGTATCGCTTGGTTCTTTGTCATTGAGTAAGGTCAAAACTTCGCGATGGTTCTGCCAAATTTGTTTAATCGCTTCTTCTGTTTGTTTGTCCACTAAATGATGTCTCCTCATCATTGCACAGTAAGCTCTCAAATAATTGGCAGCTTGGGCATTTATGTGTTGAAGTTCTAATGCAGTTTCAAATCGTTCCACTAATGCGTCCCATGCCATAGGCACCCACGACTTTGAAAAAAACGAACGCTTACCTGCGATAGTTAGAAAGATGAAAGTGTGATCGTATTTGCTAGACGGAAATTGTCTTTCAACAATTTCTTTGTAAGCGTCTAGTTGTCCTTTGGTTTCGTTTGCGTTGACTTTCATTTCAACAGCAAGAATCTGCGTTTTTTTGCCTTTCATAGGCATTTCGAAGAGTAAATCGATGTTTCGCCATTCACGGCGGACCCGTAAATAATCACTGCGATTCACGATTAAGTTCAGCCGATCAAAGTGCGGTCTTTGGGATGTTGGATAAGCCTCCAAAACCTCCTCCAAAAATGCCATCCACATCGTATCCCCAAACCCGTGCGGCCTGTTCGGGTCCAGAATATACGCCAGAAAATGCGCGTGGCGGATTTCTTGGTCGACCATGCCAATGGCTTCGAACGGGCAGAACACGCGGGCCTTGGCCTCTAACGTGCGAAAGTCGGGATCGGACAGAAGATTGGCCAGTTGGGTGCGGGTATCGGTTTGGGCTTGCGTCATAAAAGAACCTTTGAATATCTGATAACTATGCGAAGCCGCCCGTGGCTGTGCAATCAGAAAGTCCTGCCCATGTCCGTCCTCTCTGCCATCCACGTCTCGCGCACGCCTGTCCTTGGCTTCGTCTCTATCGGCTTGTTCTGGGGGGCGTTTGCGGCGGCGGTGCCGGACATCAAGGCCAATTTAGGGGTCGGGGATGCGACCTTCGGGCTGGCCATGTTGATGAATGCGTTCGGTTTAGTGATCGCCATGACCATCGCACCGCGCTTTGACCGCTGGTTGACAAAACGCAGCCTACAAGTCGGTGCGGTGATGTTCGCCTGCGTGATGCCCATTCCCGCGCTTGTGTCGAACATTTACGTGTTCGCGGCTGGTATGGCGGTCATGGGATTTGGGTCAGGTATCCTCGATGTCCTTATCAACACACGGGTGAGTGAGCTGGAGGGTCGCCACAAACGCCCCCTGATGAACGCGAACCACGGGATGTTTTCAGTCGCCTATGCCATTATCGCTTTTTCCATGGGGATGGTCCGCGAAGGCGGTGGTGCACCGGTGTATGTGTTCCTGACCGCCAGCGCCATCATCCTTGCCATGGCGTTCTTTATGACGATGGAACCTGACTTTGGCGAAGACGACGACAGCACATCCGCGAAACTCGGCCCCGTTGTTTTGATCTGCGGTGCCATCGTCCTGATAGCCTTTATGACCGAAGCCACGGTCGAAACGTGGTCCGCCCTGCACATCGAACGCACACTGGGCGGAAACCCCGCGGAAGGCGCGCGCGGTCCGGTGATGCTGGGCCTGACCATGGCCATCGGGCGGTTCGGCGGGCAGGCGATATCGGAACGGTTTTCCGACATCACCGTCCTGATCTGCGCTACGATTATCGCGGCCATCGGCTGTACCTTGGCCGCCTTGGCACCTACGCCCATGTGGGCCTACGTCGGCTTTGGCACGATGGGATTGGGGATTTCAGTCATCGGCCCGATTGGTCTGGGCCTTGTCGGGAAGTTCGTTAGCCCGACCCAGCGATCTGCCGCGATTGCGAAGGCGTCGATCATCGGGTTTTCGGGGTTCTTCGTCGCCCCCGCGATCATGGGCGGGATTAGTGAGGCGTTTGATCTGCGCGTGGCTTATCTGTGCTTTACGGGGCTGGTGTTGTTGTTGCTGCCGTTGATTTGGATGGTGGGACGGCGGGGATATCCCTGAAAAGGGCGATAAAATATAAACTCCAGCTAAACAACGCGGTGCAATACTGATCTGCTGCAATTCATTTTGAGAATGCTCGCATTGAGGTCGTTCGGTATCCAAATATCATTTGAAACATTTCAATGTTTCGTTTGGTAAGAGGTGTCAGAGCGCCATATCGCATCAATGGAAGGGTTTGATCCAAGTCTGAAAAACAAACTTCGTTATGACGTTCATAAGTGGTATCTTGCCTCTTCATTCTTCCTAATCCCTCTCCCAATCCGTGCTTGAGGATATTGGAGAGTATGTTTTCTTGAAATACGTCGGACCTGTTCACTGCTATGCCCTTTGACTCAGCCAAGTGGATCAAGTTCTCTTCTATTAGCTTTGCAATAGGATAAGAAATTAGGAAGTGCTCACGCTCAGGATACGCTTCGGCACACCAGTCAATCATCAACGCTAGTATTTCGTGGTTAGAAAATGAAATATTTTTTGTTTTTCTCATTATATTACTCATATCTAACAAGTTTGGCTTGCTATCTGCGCATTTCGTCATAGCCAGTGTAAGCTAAAGCTGAACGTTCAATGCTGACATATTTTTAAGATTCTCAGTTCCATCTCAATGCCCCTTCCACCGCCCCTCAAAATCCTCCGGCACTAACAAAATATCGCTGTTTACTTCATTAATATCCCGCCGCCCGCACAGGGCCATGGTCTTGTCCAGCTCGGTCTGCATCACTTCCAACGCCGTGGTCACGCCCTGCTGCCCTTGGGCCCCCAGACCATAAACAAACGCCCGCCCAATCATCACGCCTTTCGCCCCCAAGGCCCGCGCTTTCAGCACGTCTTGGCCGCTCCGAATACCGCCGTCCATCCAGACTTCGATTTGGTCGCCTACGGCATCCACAATCGCAGGCAGCAAGCGGATAGAGGATAATGCGCCGTCCAGCTGCCGTCCGCCATGGTTGGAAACGACAATCGCATCGGCTCCTAACTCGACACAGCGCCGCGCGTCTTCGACGTCTAGGATGCCCTTGATGATCACCTTGCCGTCCCACTTCTTCATCAGCGCTTCGACCTTGCCCCAGTCCAGTGTCAGGTCGAACTGTTCAGCTGTCCATGCGGAGAGGGACGAGGTGTCGGTGATCCCGTCGATATGCCCCACGATGTTGCCAAAGCTGCGCCGTTTCGTCTGCAGCATCTCTAACCCCCACGCCCATTTGGTCGACAGGTTAGCGATGGTTTTCGGGGTCAGTTTCGGCGGGGCGCTTAGGCCGTTTTTCAGGTCTTTGTGCCGCTGACCCAACAGTTGCAGGTCCAGCGTGATGACCAGCGCGGAACAGCCTGCGTCCTTGGCGCGCCCGATCAGGCGGTCGGTGTAGTCTTCGTCGGTCATTGTATACAGCTGGAACCAGAAGGGTTTGGTGGTCGCCGCCGCCACGTCCTCGATCGAGCATATTGACATGGTGGACAGCGTGAACGGCACGCCGAAGGCCTCGGCAGCGCGGGCCGCCTTAATCTCTCCGTCCGCGTTTTGCATTCCGGTCAAACCAACCGGAGCCAAGGCGACGGGCATCGACACTTCTTCGCCGATCATCGTCGTGGCCGTTGTGCGGCTCGACATATCCACGGCAACCCGCTGACGGAACCGCAGTTCCTTGAAGTCTTCGATGTTGTCGCGAAAGGTTTGTTCCGTCCACGATCCACTTTCGCAGTAATCATAAAACATCTTCGGGACGCGGCGTTTGTAGATGTGTTTCAGATCGTCGATGGTGGTGATGACAGCCATTGTGCGCGCCTTTCAAAAATTGGTCATATCTTTTTACCAATTCGTGCGCGAACGGCAAGCCTTCCCATATTTGGCAAACAGGCGTAGGCCAGCGGGATGAAGACATTCCATATCAAAGATGCCGCCCATCTGCCCCTGTGGCGCCGCCCGATTTCGCTGCTTTTCCTGATGGCCGCTGCAATGCCGATTGCGTTTTCCGTCTGGTCCGCGCTGCTGAATAATTTCGTGATCGAGGTCGCAGATTTTGACGGGGCGGACATCGGTCTGCTGCATACGATCCGTGAAATTCCGGGATTTCTGGCGATTGGGGTGATCTATGTGATTATCTTTATGCGTGAACAGACGCTGGGGTGGATTTCCCTTCTGCTGCTGGGGGTGGCGACCGCGATCACCGCGCAATTCCCTGAAATGACAGGGATTTTGACGGTCACGTTGCTAAGCTCGATCGGGTTTCACTATTATGAAACTGTGAATCAGTCGCTGCAGCTGCAATGGATTGATAAGGCGCGGGCACCACGAATGTTGGGTTTGATGATGGGGTGCGCGTCCGCCGTCACTTTGGTTGCTTATGTGATCATCGACCAGACGTGGGGTGTGCTGGGTCTGTCCTTCACGATCGTTTATTGGATCGCGGGTATGACCACTGCCGCGATTGCTGTGTTCTGCTGGTTGGCCTATCCGAAATTCGAAGGCCACACGGTGCAACGCCGCGAAATGGTTCTGCGCAAGCGGTATTGGCTGTATTACGCGCTGCAATTC
>JBMZCY010000147.1:0-5161 GCA_049613825.1 Planktomarina sp. | reverse complement strand
AGGTGCGCGCGTTTTCAAAGGCGGTCCATGCGGCCTCGAACGCATCAAAATCAAAACCGTCCTGACGGGCCGGAACAAGGACCAGTTTTTCGGTGTCCAGCAGCTTGATAATTGCATCCTCCAGGGTCGAAAGGACATCGGTTGGAATAACCACCGCGCCGTGTCTATCCGCATGGATCAAATCGCCATCAGAAACCTGCATCCCAAAGATTGAGACAGTCGTGCCAACCTCTTTGACATGTACAAACCCATGGCTGGGTCCGATTGAGCCTGCCACAACGGAAAAACCGTCTGGAAGGTCACCAAGGTCGCGCATAACTCCGTTCGTTAGGGCACCTGACAGGCCAAACCCCTTATGAACGGTTGTGTTGATCTCTCCCCAATAGGCGCCAATGCAATGGGGAAAGTCCATATCCTCAACCACCGCAACGGCAGGGCGCGGCCCTTCGGCCATATGACGGTAATAGGACATACGGCGCGCTTTGATTACATCAGGCGCCTCGGTCGGCGGGGCGACTGCTGCGATCCGTGCCGTACGTGCGTAACCAACCATTGCCGGGGCTTCAGGATGGGAGGCAAGCATCGTGCCACGGGTGAACGCGTCAAAACCGCGTTTCCCTTGGGCGACTTCAATCGCGTTGCAAACGGTTGGGGTGTCGACTTGCCGAAGCAATGTCAAAAGCGTGTCGTTCATTTTGGCCTCCGGTTCGCGGGCAACAGCCACGCTCATCAATTCAGGGTGTTCTGGCTTGCGCTGTTATCCGCATCCGTTGGATCTATCCTGTCTGCATCATAATCTGTTTCCAGATCGAGACGTGGTCAAATATGGTCCATTCGCGGCGCAATCCGCCAGGCCCAAATTCAGCGTGGGTAAAGCCCATGACATAGACATCAGCGCCCGTTGGTTGACCAAACATACCCCAGCCATCATGTTTGCCATGCAGGCTCCAACGCACTGCGGCACGCGGTGACAGCATCGGGTCTTCGCGGCCAATTTGATGTTCAATCTTGAACTCTGCGTTCGGGAAAGACGCGCGCAGCCCCATCCAGAGCTTTTCTGTATCTGCCCAGGAATGCACCGTTGTGGACGCTGGGTGTTCTGTTTGAACCGCACGGTCGTATTCCGACCGGATCACAGCAAAGTCTTTGTCCATCATGCGGGTCAGGATGTCAGACGTTCGTTGGCCCCATTCATTGTCATTGCCACGGCTTTTGTATGGACCATCGACGTCGACGGCAGGGCAAAACGGTTTAACACAATTTTCAGGACCGCCTTCACGTTTGATCAGGTTTCGTGCGAACTTCTTTGGTTTCATGCCCAGTTGAAGCACAATCCCCGCAGTGTCACGGATCAACCATTCATCGTTGATCTGATCGTTGATGGCAGCACAATCTGCGATGGCGCGGATGATAAAACGCTTGCCCGTGGCGCGGCCAAAATACCCATCCCCCTTGTGCGTGCCCATTGTCAAAATACGATGTGACGACAAGAATCCATCGTCCTCGTTGCCGGACCAGATCACATCCTCACCCGTAAGCTCACGGTCGGGGAATTCGGCCAGGGTTGCCAATGTGCCGTTCATCGTGCGCTGATTACCGATCGCTACACCTTCGGGCAAACGCATGGGGATATCTTGGGAATAGTAATGGTTCAGTGTCGCGATACCGCGATCTTCCCAAATCTCTTGTGTAATTTTCAAGATGTAGTCCGGAAAATCGTTAAACTTCTCGTTAAAGCCCTTCATGTCGTCCATCCTTTTGGAATTCGAGCAGATCCGCGCAGAATAAGCGGCCCGTCAATTGCGATACGGCGTGTTTCACCGGTGTTGTTTTCAATTTGATCAAGCAAGATCTCGACTGTGTTTGCGACCATGCGATTTGCGGGTTGTCGCACTGTGGTCAGGTCATAGGCACGCCAACCAGCTGCCGGCACATCATCATACCCAACGACAGAGACATCTTCAGGCACCCGCAACCCAAGTTCGAAGCGCAACGTGTCAAGAACCGCCAACGCCATGTGGTCATTCGCCACAAAAACCGCGTCAGGCGCATCATGTGCAAACATCTTGCGCGCCGCATCTGCGGCCTTTTCCATCGCGAAGTCACCTTCGGCACGTGAGTGAAGGGGGACGCCCGCCTCCGCCAATGCGGATATGAACCCGGCTTCACGATCGCGCTGTGTTGACGCCCCATGCCACCCCGCGATGTGCCCAATTTTTCGGTGCCCCGCGGCCAGCAACAACTCAGCGACCTTGCGCCCGCCCGCATAGTTGTCCGACGTCACGGCGGACATGTTCGGATCATCCTGGCTGCGGTTGAATAAAACCATTGGCACGCCAGCTGCGCGACACCTCTCAGACAGATCAGACGACATGGCCACAGAAGCAGCGATAATCCCATCCACTTGATAATCAAGTATTTCTTCCACAACCGCATCAATATTGTCGGCCGTCTGCTCTGCCATAAAAATCAGAACATGATAGCCACGTTTTTGCAGTTCATTGGACAGTTTTTCAAGCGCCTCAGGATAGAACTGATTTTCGAGGTAAGCCACCACTAAGCCGATAATTCGACTTTTCCCGGATACCATTGCACGGGCCAGAACATTGGGGCGATATCCCAACTCTGCCGCCGCTTTGCGTACTTTTTCGACAGTTTTCTTGGATGCCGACGCGCCAGGTGTAAACGTGCGTGACACCGCAGATTGACTAACGCCTGCACGTTCCGCAACCTCCTGTGATGTGATGCGGTTCCTACTCATTCGGCGGTCCAACCTCCATCAACCAGCAACGAGGTGCCCGTCACCATCGCGGATGCTTGCGAGGCAAGGAAAACAACACTACCCATGATGTCCTCCACTTCGCCTGGGCGGCCAAGTTTGATCTTGTCTTCAATCCAGGCGCGTTTTTTGGGGTCTTCAAAGGTTGGTCGCGTCAGATCAGTTAAGATGAAAGTTGGGCAGATCGTGTTGATGCGAATGCCAGCCTTACCCCACTCAATCGCCATGGATTTGGTAAACCCCTCAACCGCATGTTTCGTTGCACAATAAACAGCGCGATCGATGCCGCCCACATGGGCCATCTGGGAGGAGATATTGATCAAGCTGCCGGGCTTGCCCGCGGCCACCAATCCCTTTGCAACCGCCTGTGTCAAAAAGTAGGCCCCTTTGACGTTCAGGTCCGTCACCGCGTCATAATCAGATTCAGTTGTATCGGCTGCGGGGCTATGGCGGGCCAAGCCGGCGGAGTTCACAAGAACATCAAATGGTCCGTTTGCCGCCACTGCCGCTTGCGTTCCAGCCACATCGGACACGTCCATCGGTAAGGCATGTGCGGACATCCCCGCGCCCTTCATTTCATCAACGAGGGCATTCAAGGCATCAACACGACGCGCGGCAAGTGTCACTTCTGCACCCGCCTCACCCAGCGCAACCGCGCAGGCCAAGCCAATGCCAGAACTTGCACCTGCAACCAAGGCGCGTTTACCATCCAATCGAAATGAGGGTGTTTTCGGCAATGTCATCTGCTGGCTCCCATGGATAAAGATATCGATCCCGGAACGCGGGCCTTATTGAATTCACGCAATCGGGCAAAGACATCCACGCCGAGTTGGGCATAAACGTCCAACAAGTCGACCAATACCCAATTTTCGCGTATCAACGCCCCTTCGACGCGCCAGAAATCAAGACTGCGCATTGTGATTTGTTGGCCAGCTGGGGCAATGCCAAGCCACCCATCTCCGGTTACGGTCATTTGCATATTTGGCCAACCCGTGGCGACCACATAGGCGCCATCACCATAAAAGTGGCAATTTAGCGTACCCGTGGTTCCACCTTTACGATCAGGTAGCGCATTCAGAAATGGGATTTGGTGCCAATTGCGAAATCCTGCAAGACCACGTGCGGTTCCAATTCCGGAAGGCCCGTACCAATTGACGCGTGGATCCCAGTATTTTTCCGCCTGCATAATTTCGGGGCCGCCCTCGGACGGATGGCGCGAAAGGTCGGTTAACATACCGATTACGGTGTCTAAACTTTGCTCACTTTGGGTGGTCGTTCGCGTCGCGGATGACAATCCATCCTGACTGGCAGGTCCAGAAATATACATTTCCCGGCCAAGACTGGGCACCATCGGCCAAGCACCTGCTTGCATCATAAGTTCGGGTAAATCCCAAATCGCTTGCATCTCAATGACCTTGCCATCTGAGACGCGATAAAATTCGTGAAACCGCATGTGGGCAAAATGACCGGTGGGCGAAATATCAAGAAAAGGTCGCAAGAACGTACCTACATAATGCCCCGCGCATCCGATCCAATCGTTCCCGTCGGCATCCGTGCCCGCGCTGACGATCCAGTCGCGGCGCTCCAGATCGGGAAGCGCATCGAACAACGGCGCGTAAGCCGCATCATAAAGCGCCTGTGGCCCCGACAGATCACCAAACGGATGACACAGATGCACAGTGGCATCCGTTGCCATGAACGTGTCCAGCGCAGATTGCACGGAGGCCCGTTCAAAGTTTGCCATGGCCGCTCGTAGGGGCGCAATCAACGCCCGTAATCTGTCAGGGCTAGCCATTTATTCGGCAGCCTCACCATAAGGTACATTCTGACCGCCATAGCGACGCACACGCAGGTTGCATTGCTCCGCATGACCTACAAACCCCTCCAACAGGCACAAGCGTGATCCATAGGCCCCTATCTTGGCCGCCGCTTCATCCGTGGTGATCTTTTGATAGCTGTGTGTTTTCAGGTACTTGCCAACCCAAAGTCCACCCGTATACCGCCCGGCCTTTTTGGTAGGTAATGTGTGGTTGGTGCCAATGACCTTATCGCCGTTCGATACGTTGGTACGTGCCCCAAGGAACAATGCGCCATAGCAAGTCATTTTTCCCAGGAACCAATCATCGCGGTCGGTCATAACCTGAACATGCTCGGATGCAATGTCATCAGCGACAGCCAGCATCTCGTCATAGGTGTCACACAAGATCACTTCGCCATAATCTTCCCAACTGACCCCCGCAGTACCGGCAGTCGGTAGTATTTTCAAAATTCGGTCGATTTCGGACAGTGTACCTTCGGCCAATTTACGTGAATTGGTCACCAAAACGGCGGGCGAGTTATACCCGTGTTCGGCCTGACCCAGCAGATCGGTCGCGCACAATT
>JBMZCY010000146.1:0-5163 GCA_049613825.1 Planktomarina sp. | reverse complement strand
GATATCACTGCAAGTCGGCGAATGCCTTTTGCATCCGTTCCACCGCTTCCACCACGTTTGCACGGGGTGTGGCAAAGTTGAAGCGTAAGAACTGCTCTCCCCCTGTTCCGAATGTCGGGCCTTGGTTTGCTGCAATCTTGGCCTCTGATTGGACCCGTTGGTTCACCTCGGACATATTCATACCAGTGCCTGAAAAGTCGACCCAACCCAGGTATGTCGATTGCATGTCCATGGATTTCACCCCCGGAATAGCGTTCAAGCCTTCGTCCAAAATCTTGCGATTCCCATCAAGGTAATCGCACAACCCATCAACCCATTCCGCACCCGCAGGCGAATACGCAGCGGTTGCCATGAACAGGCCAAAACTGTTTGGCGACAGGCCCAGCGCCATCATCCGCGCCCCAAACTTTGCCCGCAGATCTGGATCTTCAATAATCACATTCCCCGAATGGGACCCCGCAATATTGAACGTCTTGGTCGTCGCGGTCATTATCACCAGACGGTCCGCAATACCGTCGATGTTCGCCATTGCAGTATGTTCCGCCCCGCCAAACACAAGGTCATGGTGAATTTCATCACTGACCAAAATCAGATCGTGGCGCTTGGCGAATGCTGCAACGCCCTCAAGCTCGGCCTTGGTCCACACACGGCCACCGGGATTATGTGGCGAACACAGGATGACCATCTTCGCGTTACCCGGCATGGCCGCATCGTACGCATCGAAATCCATCTCATACCGGCCATCGTTGTTAACCAACGGCATCTCAATCACTTCGCGGTTGTTGGCTTTAATGACTTTGGCAAACGCGTGATACACAGGCGTGAATAGAACCACACCATCCCCGGGTTGCGTATACGTTTCGACACACATCGCAGTGCCGTTCACCAAACCATGCGTGGTAAAGATCGCACCCTTGGACACATCCCAATTGTGACGTGTTTTCATCCACCACTGGATCGCCTCACGGTAGGCATCTTCGTCGCCAAAATACCCGTAAACACCGTGGGTGTTCAGGTCGATTAGCGTATCCAAGACAACTTGTGGCGGACGGAAATCCATATCTGCCACCCACATTGAAATACCTTCATCCGCAGGGACACCGTAAAGCGCCTCCATCAGGTCCCACTTCATAGAATGCGTATTCCGGCGGTCGATTTGGGTGTCAAAGTTCATGGTCTGGTCCCGTTTGTGTTTCAAAGAACCGTAGTCCGATGTGGAACTGGGGAAAAGGCTTTTCGAAAAGCCTGCCGCAAGCGATTTCGAAACCGCTTGTTTGCCCCCCCCGACACACATAAATACCCCCTATGACCATACGCCCGATTTTGATCCACCCCGACCCGCGCCTGAAAAAGCTGGCTGAACCCGTTGCTCATGTGACGGATGACATTCGCACGCTTGCCGAAGATATGCTGGAAACCATGTACGATGCCCCGGGTGTCGGCCTTGCTGCCCCCCAGATCGGCGTGTCCATGCGCATTTTCGTTATGGATTGCGTAAAGGAAGACGGTGTTGAGCCCCGCCCTATGGCGCTAATCAACCCATCCGTGACTTGGGCGTCCGAGGAGCTGAGCACTTACGAAGAAGGCTGCCTGTCGATCCCCGAACAATACGGCGACGTGAAACGCCCCGCAGAGGTCGAAGTGACATGGACCGACACGCAAGGCGCACAACAGACCGAAAAATTCGAAGGCCTGTGGGCAACCTGCGCCCAGCATGAGATTGACCATTTGGACGGCAAGCTGTTTATTGATCACTTGAAACCGCTGAAGCGTCAGATGATCACCCGCAAAATGCAGAAACTGAAGCGCGAACTGGCCCGTGGCTAAGCCCGTCCTTGCCTATCCGCACCAATGTCTGCGAACGATCGCGGACCCAGTTAAGCGCATCACCGACGACATCCGCACCACTTGGGATGAGATGATTGAGGTGATGGAAGCTATGCCTGGCGTCGGCCTCGCCGCCCCTCAAATCGGAATTCCTCTGAGGCTCGCAGTGGTAGACGCTTCTGAGGAACGCGGCCAAGTCCTCCGCATGGCTAATCCCGAAATCCTGCACCAATCGGTGAAACCAGACTTAGGCGACGAAGCATCCCCATGCTTGCCGGGTGTGTCCGCCAAAATCAAACGCCCGCGTGGCATCACCGTACGATATGTGGATGAACACGGTACTATGATTGAAAAGGACCTTGTCGGTCTTTGGGCACGGTCGACGCTGCACCAGATCGATCACTTGAACGGACGCATGTATTTCGACAACCTGTCGAAGCTGAAACGCGACATTCTGCTACGCAAGGCAGGCAAGCAATGAAGATTGTGTTCATGGGCACGCCGGACTTCTCTGTCCATGCTCTGAATGCACTGGAGGAAGCGGGTCACGACATTTTATGCGTGTATTCCCAACCACCGCGCAAATCTGGTCGCGGTCAAAAGGAACGCCCTTCCCCCGTTCATGCACGTGCGCTGGAACTGGACCTAAAGGTTCGCCACCCGCTGAACTTCAAAGACCCAGCCGATGTTGCCGCATTCAAGGCCCTAAACGCCGACATAGCCATCGTCGTCGCCTACGGCCTGATCCTGCCCCAATCCATCCTCGACGCGCCTGCGCATGGATGCTTGAACATTCACGCTTCCCTTCTGCCCCGCTGGCGCGGTGCTGCACCCATCCACCGTGCAATCATGGCAGGCGACAAGCAAACAGGTGCTGGCATCATGCAGATGGAAGCAGGTTTGGACACAGGCCCTATCCGTTATGAAGTTCGCACGCCGATTTGGAAGACTGAAACAACAGGCGACCTGCACGACCGTCTGGCGATAATGGGGGCCGATGCCATCACCCACACCCTTGGCAACCTCGTCATTCTGCCACCGCGACCGCAGCCCGACGAAGGCACAACCTACGCCGCCAAGATCGACAAATCCGAAGCCAGGATCAACTGGTCCAAACCCGCCCAACAGGTAGATGCCCACATTCGCGGCCTATCCCCCTTTCCGGGCGCCTGGTTTGAAATAGATGGGCAACGGATCAAGGTTCTACGGTCGGAAATGGCCGAAGGTTCAGGTGATGCAGGCACCATCCTTACCGGCACAAAAATCGCTTGCGAAACAGGCGCTGTGACACTGATCGAACTGCAGCCTGCGGGTAAAAAACCAATGGATGCTGCGACATTCCTAAATGGTCGCCGCTTCGAAGGTATCGTGGATGCACCCACAAATTCTTAATGCCGCCCGCATCTTTAACCCGTTGATAATAATATCAATTCAAACTGAAATTCCAAGAACCAGACGTTTCCAGTCCTTGCAGGTAATTGTTTCGCACGTGGAAAAATCTATAAACTTCAGTTTGCTCTAATAACTTCCGCCGGAGGCATCACGCAAAACCCAGATGGGTTTTGCAAACATCATGCGCCGCGCACGCGGCTCACTCCGGATAAACTTTGCCAGGATTCATTATCCCCATTGGGTCCAAAGTCGTTTTCACAGCCCGCATCACATCCAAAGCAACAGGGTCCTTACGCCGCGCCATAGACCCACGTTTGGAAAGACCAATCCCGTGTTCAGCCGAAAAACTGCCCCCAAGCGATAAAACCACATCCTCTACCGCTTCTGTAATCGGGTCCTTCAACGCACCAGATGCATCACTGGCATAGACCGTATAATGCAAATTCCCGTCTCCCAGATGCGCGATATAAAATTCCTGTGCATTTGGATCAATGGCCAACACGCGTGGCGATACCTGTTCCAGAAAGTCAGGTACTTGATCCAGTGGCACCGCAACATCCGTGTCAATCTCACCCGGTTGCCCAATTGTAATCTCTGCCGCTGATTCTCGTCGCGCCCACATCGTACGACGCTGTGCCTCGCTTTGCGCGACAACTGCATCCTGCGCGGTATCAGCCTCCAACATATCCGCCAAAGCACCCTCTAAAATCGCTGTCAACTTCGGGGTGCCATCACCGTCAGGTTCCAAATCAGACGCACGTGTGGTGCCAATCTCAACCAGAATATTCACCTCATGCGGACCGTCAAAAGGCTCAACAGCCGAATCAAAATATTCCAGATGACGGTCAATATAGCGGCGCGGCATAAATTCGAACGCTTCGACCCCGCCCCCAGTTTCATCCTGCAAACGGTTCAATAGGGGCAACGCATCCCGTAGCGAACGCAGGCCGACCATCGCCGTGGCATAGGCCAGTGGCTTGCGAAACAAGCGCAGCGAGACCGCTGTGATAATTCCCAAAGTCCCTTCCGCCCCGATGAAAAGATGTTTCAAGTTCAGCCCGGTGTTATCCTTCTTCAGCTCACTCATCAAATCCATCACGCGCCCGTCGGGCAGAACAACTTCGATGCCCAAAACCAGGTCGCGGGTATTGCCATAGCGTAGCACATTTGATCCGCCTGCATTCGTCGACAGATTGCCGCCAATCATGGCAGACCCACGCGCACCAAATAGCAACGGAAAAATCAGGTCATGGTCATCACAGGCCCCGTGAATCGACTGCAACACAGCCCCAGCCTGCACGACAGCGACCATCGCGTCAGGCTTCACAGCCATGATTGCGTTCATCCGGTCCAGCGACACCATCACCGCGTCTTGCGCATTGGTGCCACCCGTTAATCCTGTGTTCCCGCCAACAGGAACAACAGCGACACCTGCGTCCGCACACGTCTTAACAACGATTGCGACATCTTCCGTAGAAGCAGGCCGCACAACAGCCAGCGGGGTCCACGCATAGACGCCCATCCAGTCACGGGACCATTTTGCAGTATCATCGCCTGTCAGGACATAATCGGTCCCAACGGCCCATCGTAACGCGTCTAAAATTTCCATAATTCCACCAAGCCCCACAAATCTGGCGTTGCCAAGCAAAACCCGCTTGACGATGGCGCCATGTGTTTCTAAACGCAGCCTCAGCGTGGCGTTATAGCTCAGTTGGTTAGAGCGAACGACTCATAATCGTTAGGTCCCTGGTTCAAATCCAGGTAACGCCACCAAATCCCCGCTTTATGAATTTTCTCACGCGGCCAATTCGCGCATTTTATCCCCGTCTGCACGGGGTCATTTCAGCCGTAAGTGTTTCCTTGCTTCACCAACGACGCCACAACGCCGGCCCAGTTTACATGACGCCCATCATCCGGTCGCTCTTGCTGTCCCAGTTATCGTTC
>JBMZCY010000145.1:0-5194 GCA_049613825.1 Planktomarina sp. | reverse complement strand
GTTTCCAACATGTTCGCAAATATGATTTGCACGCGTCCGTCACCGGCCAGATGCAAACTCATGTCGCCTTTCTGGGCCATGCAGGTCGTTGTTCCTGCAAGGCACGTTACTTCAAACACATCCCCTTCCAACCGATCAGATGGTGAAAACCGGGCGTATCCGTCGGGATCAAACCGGAAGAAAACATTGTGCACAAACCCTTCCTGAAACGTGGCCCATCCAAAGGCCCCGCGAAGGTTTTGTTGCTGTTCACGAGCGTCAGCCACAAATGCGATGCTGGTGTCCAGAATGGCGTTTTCAGATGTGAAGGCTGCGTTGGTAATATCCTGTGCCACAGCCAATGGTGCATTTGCCAAAAGAGTGATCAAAGTGGTTGCAAAAAGTGTCTGTTTCATCAGAAATCCGCCTTTTGTTGAACTGAATGTCGAATTGAAGGAAGCCAGTCGTCTTTGGTGGGCGGATCAGGCAAATTACGCCTTTGCCGAACATCCTGATCGCGATAGGCCGAGTACCATACTTCGGTCCGGCCTTTGTAAGGGGTCAGGATCGGGCCTTGGACCTTGTGCAGCAGTGATGTCAGGATGATGCCATTGTTGTTGGCCGTAAAGATTTCGACCCGCCCCTGACCGCGTTCATACAGACCTTCGTACATGCCTTTTTCAGGGTCATATAATTCGATCGTCGCATCATAAAGCGCGTCCGTATAAGGCGTATCCCACAGCGCCCACAGCCCAAGGGCGGCTTTCGATGCGACCGCTGCATGGTCCGGCACATAATCCCCGCGTGGGGTCACTGTGTTCCATGGGTACCCGTCCGAGAATATGGTGTCATAGGTGAAATAAGGCGCACCTTTCACATTGTGTTCAGACCGTGCCGTCATAAATCCGGTTTGCGCCCAGCGGTTTTCCTGCACTTGATAAATTCGGTCGGCAAATTCCGCGCGCCATCCGTCCGTGCTTAACCATTCGGGACTGCTGTCGTCGTGGGGTAGATCAAAGCCCAGTTCCAGCCCGTCTTGCAGATAGGATTCCGTGACAACATAGTTTTGCGAATGAAACACCCTTGGGTCGCGGCCATCATAAGGCACTTGAACCCCGAAAATACTTGCGGTCAGAAACGGTTCGGCGCGGTGCGCCAGTCGCGGCTGAAAGCCCCACAATGCATATCCTTTGGCTGCATATTCCTCATACCCCAAGCGGCCTTCTTGCGCATAGACCGTCTCGCCTGTTTCTTTGTCCAGATACGCGCCCCACAATGCCCCTTCGCTATCGACGGCATTGCTGTAATCCCATTTCAACAGCGTGGAATCGATGGTGTTGGCCAGATACGGATAGCGGTTTTTCAGGATACGCATCCAGACCAGATACCGCCCGATATCCAGCGCGGAAAAGCCGATTTCACCCGGTTTGTTACCGTAGTCGACCTTGGCCCCTGTTTGTGTGTTGTACACTTTGTTCGGCATTTCACCGCGAAACAATTCTAACTCTTTCACAGTGGTCAGCAGTTGCATCATCCGTCTGTCAAATTCGGGCTTTTCGATAATACACAGCTCATACGCTGCGGTCGCACCTGCAATGTAGGATGCCGTGTCCCAAAGGGTTGTGGACGGATAATTGCCAACCGAATTGGCCAGACCTGTGTCTGCTTGGGTGAAGTTTTCAAAATATTTCCACGCCATCCGGGCTGCCGTCATTTCGCGGTCTGTCAGAAAACCACGGCGGGGCTGATATCGGCGCACATAGGCGTTGCGGCGATCATAGCCTGACGCGCGCGCTGGCGTCAGGTCCAGAGTTTTAAAATGATCAGGCGACATTTCACACATGCGCGGTGGTTTCTGTCGTGGTGGTTCTTCACGATCCACGCTGGTCATGGCCACGGGCTGTGTGCCGCGCATTAATGCAGGGATACGGTCCAACGCGCCGCCTGCCACAATGGGTTCCGCTTCTTCTTCGCGGTGTAAAACCAGATCGCGTGCGGCCCCCCCCACGCCCCATGCCGCCCCAGCAAGGACTGTGGCTGCTGATGCAAAAACAATTGCGCCAAAGCGTAGTGATTTGCGTGATGTGTTCCGTTCTTCTGACATATCGTCCCCCGAAAATAATCGCCCCGAAATAATTGAAATCAACTTTGACCACAGAACCTTAACAAACGCAGAAATCTTCAATTTTACGGAAAACCAAACACCTAAAATTGCAATGAAAGTCATTTGTTAAGGTGTGGGGGACATACAGGCTGCAGACCATGAAAAGGGTAGGGCAGGATGGAACGGTTCGACACAACACAGGTGGATGATGCGGAACATGTAACGCCGCAGGACCCGATAGATATTGATCCTGTATCGCTGGCAGATCGGGGTATTCCGACATGGGCGGGGTATCTGGCCTTGTTCTTTGCTTTAGGCACGGCGGTTTGTGTGGTTGGATTGGCCATTGTGCTTGTTGTATTTCAATCCGTGGTCGCCATCGGACAGGACAGTTTTGCGGCCGGGGCCATCCTTGCTGTGGGGGTTGTCCCCGTTCTGGGCCTTATTGTGTTGGATTACGCACAAGGGAAATCGCTTGCCGGATTGCAAGGTGTGCGGGGGCGGGCCGTGGCGTCAGCACAGGCATTTGTCGCATTGGGCATTACGATTGCGTTGACATTTATCCACCCCGCATTGGCGTTGCCAAGTATCATGGCATGCGGTGTGTCTTATGGTGTTCTTGTCTTGGCGCGACGGTTCAGCATACCTGAAAAGGCGTGGGATTTTTCCCCTGCCGAAGCCGTCTCGATCCTGTCTGGTCGGGACGAAGCGGGTCTGGCGTTGGCGGCGAAGTCCGACAGTGTTGTTCCTGCGTTATCTGCATTGTCGCGTTTGCCGGTTCCGCTGACGTTCATTCTGTCTGCCGGATTGTCGACGTGGCTGGTCGCGCAACAAATCATGGTATTGCCAGCCGTCGCTGCAGTTGTCTGTGTCACGGTGTGGTGTAGCTATGTCATCGGTACTTGGTTGGGATCATGGCAACCTAAAAAGCAAACAACATTGGACCGTGCCGCATCTGTGGTCGAGGTTCTGGTGCCCGAAGATATCGCAGACACACAATCCCCGAATGGGTTGCTGGTGTACGGACTGACCGTGACGGCTGATAATGCAACCCGCCTGTTGACCGATGTGTCGTTTTCCATCGGGGCGGGGGAATTCATCGGGGTTGTCGGGGATGCTTCGGCCGGCAAGTCCACATTGCTGACGGCCTTGGCAAATCCGTTCGATCTGGACGGGGCGACAGTGCACGGCGCGGTCAAACTGCATGATCACAGTCTGTGGTCGCGCAATACGGCGGATCAATCCGTGCGGGTGGCAAAGATTGATGCAACCAATCGCCTGTTGCCGGCATCGGGCCGCGATAACCTGATTGCATTTCAGCCCGACGCCTTTCTGGATCGTGGCTGTCGGTCCCTGATGTCGTTGATTTACAGCGAAGATCGCTTGAACAGCATTGTCACGGCACCCGACGCAACGCGCTTGGGGCTGTCCGATCAACGTGCGCTTGAAATGGCGCGCGCGTTCTTTCTGGCCCCGCAACTGTTTCTGTTGGACCGGCCAGAGGCTGCGACGACCCAGAACCTGATGACGGCCTTTGTGAACCGGCTGAAACTGGAAAAACGCGCAGGGCGGTCTGCGCTGATCGTGACCGAAGATCGCAATTTGCTGGCTTTGTGTGATAAGATGATCGTTCTGCAGGACGGCCGTATGATCGATTTCGGTCCTGCAAGTGAAATTCGCGACCGCGCCACATCCGGTTGGGCCCGCTTTGTATGTGATCGCCAATTGGAATCTGAGGATATTCTGGATCACTGGATCCGGTCCCACTATCGCCGCAACGGGGACGAGGCGAACAAACGTGCCGCTTGCGTTCTGGCTGCTGAACTATTGGCATTTTCTTGCGCTGATACGGCTGCACTGGATGATGAGAAAATCCATTTCGAATTCAAACATTTCGAAGGTCACAGTGTTTTGCGTGTGACGGATCACGGGACCCTTGTGTCCAGCGGTCAGATGCAGATTGCCCAAAAAGACGCGTTGGAGGGGCATGTCGCAGTATCCCCACTGGCACGATTGATGCATGGGGCGGTTCGGGTGGAACAGGCTTTGGCGGATGGCAAACGTATCGTCACGCTGCATCTTGAAAACGTCGATCCGCGCAAGGTTGAAAAACGCAAAGCCGAAAAAGCCGCCAAACCGGACCGATCGGATAAGAAAGCCAAGGCTAAAAATAAACCAGCGGCAGAAGCGAAGACAGATTGATGCGATCCCTTCACAGGCCCGGTGCACGCGTCAGATGGCGCAGGTTCGGTTGGGGCATCTGTGCAATCTTGGTATGCGCAGGCATTGGTTTTGCTGCATATACATTTGGTCACGGTGTAAGTGTTGCAGATCAACGCAGGCTGCACGGGGTCTTGTCGAACGATCGACCCGCGATTGTTGTATCGGCACCGGCCCATGCGATTGTTGCGGATATGTTGGTCCGTCTTGGGGATCGTGTGACCAAAGGTCAGACCTTGATGGTTCTGGACGAAGACAAGCTGACATTCCAATTGATGCAAGTGCAGGACCTGGTTCTGGCAACCCAGTTTGAACTGTCCTGTGCGCTGGATACGGCGGGCATACGCCTGCCTGATCTACGGGATCTGAGTATCGCAACTGCGACGCAACTGCGTTTGGCGGACAAGCGATGTCGCGCGGCGCATCACGGTGCGAACACTGAAATCGCACAGCAACAGGTGCGTTTGGATCAGATTGAAGGGCAGATGCAGACGCTACAGGCGCAGATTGCCATCTTTCAAGCGGCGGCCATGTCTGCACAGACTGATGAGACCCAATTGGAAAAGATGTTAAAGACACAGATCGTTTTGCAACATCTGACTTCCAAAGCGGCACAAGCCCAGATCGTACTTCAGACCCTTATTGCCAATCGCGATGCGGCTGATCTGAAGCAGGCGCAAGACTTGGTTGAAACTTTGACGACCCAACAAACCAAGCACGAGACACTGGAACAAATGCTTGCCACGCCGCGCATTCTTGCACCTAATGCGGGGACCATTGTGCGTTTGCGGGATGTCACCGGACAGGCGCTGTTTCAAGAAACGGCTGTGTTAGACATTGCCACTGATACCGGCGGCAATTTCCAGGTTACATTGGATGTGCCCGAACATA
>JBMZCY010000144.1:0-5233 GCA_049613825.1 Planktomarina sp. | reverse complement strand
CGCGGTTGAGGTGTTGGCAGCCAATCGCCGCCAAGGCGTTGCCCGTTTGGTCATGGATCATGCCGCAACTTGGGCGCAAGCGCAGGGGGCCAAATGGATGGCTTTGGCGACAACCCGTGATAACGTGGCTGCAAATGCCTTGTATCAATCGTTGGGAATGACCAACGTGGGGCAATATCATTACCGGATAAAGGATGCCTCATGACCGATTTGCCGACCGCTTTGGACTTGCCGCAAGTTGATCCCCTGCCTGCAGGAACTCAAAAATATTTTGACATATGTCAGGATAAACTTGGCATGGTCCCGAATGTGCTGCGGGCCTATGCCTTTGATATCGACAAGCTGAACGCATTTACCGGATTTTACAACGACGTCATGCTGGCAGACAGCGGGCTTTCGAAGTTGGAGCGGGAGATGATTGCAGTCGTTGTGTCATCCATCAACAAGTGTTTTTACTGTCTGACGGCCCACGGCCAAGCGGTGCGGGCCATGTCGGGTGATCCAATTTTGGGTGAACAGCTGGTGATGAATTATCGCACAGCAGATTTGACACCGCGCCATCGAGCCATGTTGGATTTCGCAGAAAAGATGACCAAAGCCAGTCACGAGATTGAAGAAACCGATCGTCAAACGCTTCGGGATGTTGGGTTCAGCGACCGTGACATCTGGGACATTGCTGGGGTCGTTGGGTTCTTTAACATGACAAACCGCGTGGCCAGTGCAACTGACATGCGCCCAAATGATGAATATCACGCGCAAAACAGATGATGAAATCAACAGTCGCAGCTTTGATATGCTTGGCCGGTTCTGCCCACGGTCTGACGCTGGATTTGCCTGGACGTCCGCAACAAAAGTTTGAGGATGTGACCGCCATTGGTGCGCTTCACATTCCAACAGCAGCTTGGGACGGTACAACGGTGCCAGGGCAAACCATTTCAGGTGAGGTTTCGACCCGTGTCTATCACGCCGCAATCACAACGACACCTGCGGCAATGTTGGTTAGTTTATCTCAGCAATTGACGGATGCTGGGTATAGTGTGGAACTGGCATGTGTGGCCCGATCCTGTGGCGGCTTTGATTTTCGGTTCGCCTTGCCCATCGTTGATCCGCCAAAGATGTTCGTTGATCTTGGAAATTATGCTTTCATCAGTGCGCGCAAGTCCAATTCCGAAGGGATAATTGTCGTTGCCAGCCAAACAGCGGCCAATGCAAACGTCCAAGTGACCGAGGTGTATCCGCCGGGCAGCATTAAAAGCAATGTTGCCAATGCAGCGCCACTGGCGACACAGGCCAAAACAGGTGATTTACCAAGTTCTTTGGAAGCAGATGGGTTTTTCATTTTATCAGACCTTAGATTTAAAGTAGGCGCGTCCGCGTTAGACGGTGATGATTTTCAATCCTTGGTGGATTTGGCAGACTATTTATCAGCCAACCCACAAAGAACGGTGGCTTTGGTGGGCCATACCGATGCCACGGGATCGTTGGATGGCAACATTGCCTTGTCCAAGAAACGCGCGGGCGCCGTCAGGTCCCTTCTTATCGACCGCCATGATGTCGATCCCAAGCGGGTCGCGGCGGAGGGGATGGGATACTTGGCGCCGGTGGCCCCCAACACCACTGATGTGGGTCGTGAACAAAACCGTCGGGTCGAAGTAATTATTACTTCCAATGAATGATATGCCATGAACCGTTACCATTTGTTTGGTCCTTTCTCTGCAAATGCGTTCACCAAAAAGTCGATGAAGGCGCGTACCTTAGGCTGTGTAAACCGGCCAGGTGGGTAAACTGCGTAGATTCCTTGACGTTCTTGTGGCAAATCCGGCATCGCGTCCACAACAAGGCCACTTTCCAACGCATCGGCGTATAAGAAGGATGGCAGGTAAGCGATTCCAAGGCCTGAGATTGCGGCGTTCAACAAGGACTGGCCATCGTTGACCGAAAGCGAACCCGCGGTGCGCACTTGGCGTTTTTCACCAGACGGTGCAGTCAGTTTCCATACGGCGCCATTGGCTTGGCTAGAATAATGCAACAGCTTGTGTTCGTTCAGATCGTCGATCTTGGAAGGATGGCCGTGTTTGGCGATATATTCCGGTGCTGCGATCATACGCAGGTTGGTTTCTGTCACTTTCCGGGCACGTAGGGAACTGTCTTCCAGTTCACCGGTGCGGATCGCAAGATCGAACCCTTCTGAAATCAGCTCTACGTAACGGTTGTTCAAAACCATGTTCACGTTGATGTCAGAAAATTCCTGAAGGAAGTCACCTAAAACCGGTGACAGGTGGTTAACACCGAAGTCTGTCGCGACCGAAATCCGCAACATACCGGACGGCGCCGATTGCATGGAGGTCACAAGCGCGTCGGCCTCACCCGCGTCATTTAGAACACGACGGGCGCGGTCATAATAAGCAAGTCCGATTTCAGTTGGACTGACACGGCGTGTCGTGCGGTTTAAAAGGCGGGCACCCAAGCGTGCTTCCAAGGCGGAAACATGTTTGGATACAGCCGATTTTGATATGCCCATTTTGCGGGCAGCATCTGTAAAGCCACCTTGGTCAACGACCGTGGCGAAGGCTTCCATCTCTGTCAGGCGATCCATCTCGCATACATCCCATTTTCTATTTCATCTGGGACCTAATTTGACGGGTGATTCTGTTCCACATTCGGCGCTGCGCGGACAATAAAACGGTTTCTTCTGGAACTGTGCTGGATTGGGAAACAACCAAATTGGGCAGGTAGAGTCTTAAGTAATTTCTTCTTACTGTTTTGTTTCTAAACGTTTAAAATGAAATCAGCGGGATTCAATTGTGGCAACACACATCCACAATCACGCCACAACTGCTTACATTGTTTCCCGGACGTGGCGGCGAAACGCCTTTTTCAACATATCCAATTCGGTGCGCAGCATTTCAACTTCTGCGCGCAAATCATCACCGGCTAAGTCACCTGCGATCAAAGTGAAACTTCCGATCGTTTGATCGCCGTATCGGATCATGAAGGTGTTCACGCCCTCTGTGATAAACTGCGACGGCACTGGAACACTGATCCGTGCGATACCATCGTCCTTTCGAACCAAGGTTACATAGTCGACCGGAATGTCGCGAATGGTAACGTCCACATTGTCGTCGTCCCCCAGACCAGCAATGTCACCTTCCCAAACGCCATCGCGCAGCCGTGTTTTGATAATTTCAGGCATCGACGGGTGTCCTTACAGTTCGGCGCGCGGGCTGCGCGAAAAAGTCATTTCACGAATAGTGAGCTGGGTCATAGCAGGATCATCGAAGATCAAATCCACCCATGCCCGTTCAATCCGGTTTTCATTGATGTTAGCCATGGCCAGATCGAATTCCACGGTTGATGCGACATGTTCGGTTTGAATTTCACGAACCACTTGTTCGGTATTCGGGCCGTGCTGGACGTTAAGACGTGCGAAGATCTTGATCGGCTGTTCAACCTCAATCCTTGTATCCATACGAACCAAGTGATGTTTACGCAGACCAGTGATCGCGCTTTCCGGCAATTCTTGTACGAACGACAGAAAATTTCCGTCAAACCCAAAAATGTCCATACGGAAGGAAAATGGGGCAAGGTCATGTTCTGACCCATTGCGCAGCTGTCGGATACAAATTTCGCTGTCAGAACAGTCGTGGAAAATTTGCAGATCTTTTGCCAGCCAATCACCGTTTTGTGCACCGGCGATACCAATGCGTTCGGATCGCCATGCCCAGCCATCGGCCCGCCAAGCCCAATCGCTGCCGCGGTGTTTTTTGAAGCTATTCGACCCAATGCGCGGAATTGTCAGCCGATCTTCGGCGTCACGTAAAAAGCGGTCCAACTGAACCCGCAACATAATGGCGGCAGCAGACAAACGGCGCACTTGGCTAATTTTCATGGCACTGACGAGTTGCGCTTGCTTCGTCCAGCGCGCCAAAGAAATTCGACCTAAAGCGGAATGAAAAAGATCACGAGTTTTAGACATAGTTTCCCATTACACTGATTGAAGTTACTGTACGGTGAATGCCGCCTGTCACACCATAGCGTAATGGGAATTTGTTTCTATTTCGGCAACAATTTTAAGCCTATCGGCAAAATTATGCCAATCTTGTTACAGGTCAGCGTAAACGTGCCGCTCTTCCCCGCCGCCGGGGTGTGTTACCGCCCCTTTATATGTGGCACCAACAAGTTGCGCGTATTTCCAAAGTGCGCCAGATGCATAGATGGTTTCTTTTGGCCCTGCCCAATTTGCTTTCCGTTCTGCCAGAACATCTTCGGAAACCCCCAAGGACAGTTCGCCCGAGATCGCATTGATGGTGATCAAGTCGCCATTTTCGATCAAAGCGATTGGGCCACAATGCGCGGCCTCTGGCCCCACGTGACCCACACAGAACCCGCGCGTCGCGCCCGAGAAACGGCCATCAGTGATCAACGCCACCTTTTTACCCATGCCTTGGCCTGACAAAGCAGCCGTTGTGGCCAACATTTCGCGCATACCCGGGCCACCTGATGGGCCTTCGTTGCGGATAACCAGCACTTCGCCTTCTTCATATTCGCGCTGTTTTACAGCTTCGAACGCTTCTTCTTCGCATTCAAACACACGGGCTGGGCCTGCAAACACTTGGTGCTGCGGGTCGATGCCTGCCACTTTCACAATCGCGCCTTCTGGGGCCAGATTGCCTTTCAGGCCAACAACGCCACCTGTTTTGGTGATTGGCGTTTCAACAGGATAAATAACGCGGCCATCGGCTTCACGCGCGACCAGATCCAGTTCTTCACCCATCACACGGCCCGTTGCGGTCATGCAGTCTTCATGGATAAGACCAGCTTTGCGCAGTTCCTTCATAACAACCGGCACGCCGCCCGCTTCGTACAGGTCTTTGGCAACGTACTGCCCACCTGGTTTCAGGTCGACAAAGTACGGTGTTTCTTTGAAAATCTCACACACATCATCTAGCAGAAATTCGATGCCAGCCTCATGGGCAATCGCGGGCAAGTGCAAACCGGCGTTGGTTGAACCACCAGTACAGGCAACCACGCGGGCCGCATTTTCAAGCGATTTGCGGGTCACAACATCACGGGCGCGGATGTTCTTTTCCAGCAGGTTCATAACAGCCTCACCAGACGCAATTGCGTATTGGTCGCGGCTTTCGTATGGGGCTGGGGCACCGGATGAATTTGGTAAGGCAAGGCCGATGGCCTCGGACACACAAGCCATTGTATTTGCTGTAAATTGTCCACC
>JBMZCY010000143.1:0-5280 GCA_049613825.1 Planktomarina sp. | reverse complement strand
GATGATATTCCGTTTTAGGAACACGATATCCTATATCAAGATCGGGTACAGACTGGCGATCAGCAGCCCGGCCATCGTGATGTTGAACACACGCAACCGCGCGGGTGTCGATAGGAACCTGCGCATCTGTACACCCAGATAGGCCCAGCAACCTACACTGGGCAGATTTACAGCTCCGAATATCATCGCGACCAGCAGGATTCCAAATACCCCGCTTCCTTCGGGAAGATAGACAGTTGCTGCGGCCAAGGCCATCGCCCATGCCTTTGGATTGACCCATTGAAAAGCGGCGGCTTGTGCAAAGGTAAACGGTGTTCCGGTACTTTCAGGATTCCCGATCTTTGGCGCAGCAGTTCCAATTTTCCACGCCAGCCACACCAGATAGATCGTTGCCAGTACCTTTAGCACAGTGTGCAGCACTGGATATAGATCAAACAACTGCGCCAGCCCCAGCCCGACCATGATCACCATGAATACAAAGCCAAGGCCCACGCCCAATGCATGGGGGATCGTGCGGCGAATGCCGAAGTTGGCACCACTGGCCTTCAGCATCAAATTGTTTGGTCCCGGGGTGATGGAACTGACGAAGGCGAACACCACAAGGGCGTAGAGGGATTGATATGTCATACCGCAAACTAATGCTGGAATGCGCCCCATGAAATTGCAAAGATCGCACGAACAGAACGAAATTTGCAATTTATGGCGAAGATAGATCAGATTGACGAAAAAATATTGCGTGAACTGCAGCGCGACGGGCGGGTCAGCAACCTTGATCTGGCGGATCGGGCAGGGCTGTCGCCCTCGGCTTGCCTGCGCCGCGTGCAAGCTTTGGAACGGGATGGGGTGATTCAGGGGTACCGCGCTGTTATCAATCCTGAGAAAACGGGACGTGGTTTCGTGGCGATTGTGGCTGTTGGTTTGTCAGACCATTCAAAGAAATCACAAGACGGGTTTGAATTGGCCATGTCGACAGCAACGCAAGTCACCGAAGTGCATAATGTATCAGGTACAGTGGAATATTTTCTGCGTGTCGAAGTGGCTGACCTGCCGGCCTACAAATATTTCCACACCGAAATCTTAGGCACGCAAACCCAAGTGAATGAAATCACCACATATATCGTCATGGGCAGCCCAAAAGACGAACGCGCATAAAAAAACGGCGACACCAGGGAGGAGGTGCCGCCGTCATTTGTACAAGACCATAAGGGAGGAGTAGGTCTTGTATCTGGGAAACCCTTACGCGCTGTAGGCGGTTTCGTATGCCACGGATTTAATGTTGTAACGGGACAGGCCCAGATCATCCAATTCGCGGTCGTTCAGGTTTTGCAACTCGTTCAGTGTCTGGTTGTACAAACGGCGCTTTGCGAAAGCGTCCTGAAGGTTTGCAAACAGGCCAGTTACACCAACGTGAACTGAACCCAATGTGTTTTGTACTTCGGTCATTTGTGCCATGTCTAAGCATCCTATCTGTCTTTATGACGAAGCGCCCTCGCTCCGTTGACCTACACGTAAGGTGGTTGCTGTATCCGCACAATAAGCATGATTGAATTGCCGCTATGCAGCATTTGCATGGCAGCGCGGGTTGATCTATGCGCTGCAATAACAAAGCGATTAGGGACCCACATGGCGATTTCAAAAGAACAAGTAACAGGTGCGTTGGAACAGTTGCAGTTGCCGGATGGTGGCAATCTGGTCAGCCGTGATTTCGTTCGCGCCGTAACGATTGAAGGCGAAAATGTCCGGTTTGTCATCGAAGCGCCAAACCCTGACATTGCGAAAAAGCTGGGCGCGATCCGGTCCGCTGCCGAAGCGATGGTCGCAGCCCTTGATGGCGTGGATCATGTGACTGCCGTTGTAACGGCCCACGAAGAAAAAGCGCCGCCGAATTTGAAAGTGGGCCGTCACCCGACCCCGCAGGACGGTCCAACGTCTGTTCCCGGGGTAGACCGCATTGTGGTGATCGGATCTGGCAAAGGCGGCGTAGGGAAATCCACGGTATCATCCAACCTTGCCGTGGCACTTGCCAAGCAGGGCCGCCGTGTTGGACTGTTGGACGCTGATATCTATGGCCCCAGCCAACCGCGCATGATGGGTGTATCGGCCCGTCCTGCCAGTCCTGATGGAAAGACGATCATTCCGTTGCAAGCACACGGTGTGACGATGATGTCCATCGGCCTGATGGTTGATCCTGACAAAGCCGTCGTTTGGCGTGGCCCTATGTTAATGGGTGCGTTGCAACAGATGCTGGGGCAGGTAGAATGGGGCGAATTGGACGTTCTGTTGATCGACCTGCCGCCGGGCACAGGTGATGTGCAGCTGACGTTGTGCCAGAAAACCCTGCTGACAGGTGCGGTTGTTGTATCCACCCCGCAGGATGTGGCGTTGATTGATGCACGCAAAGCGATTGATATGTTCCAGACGCTGCATACTCCGATTTTGGGTATGGTTGAAAATATGTCCCAATTCACCTGCCCAACCTGTGGCACGGAAAGTCATATCTTCGGTCATGGAGGCGTGGCTGATGAAGCTGCGAAACTGAGTGTGCCGTTGTTGGCCGAATTGCCGATTGATCTGGATGTGCGTTTGGCTGGGGACAGTGGCGCGCCTGCTGCGACCAAACCAGGGAAAGTGCAAGACGCCTATATGGCATTGGCCGCGCGTTTGGTTGAAGACGGTATGGCTTAACACGAATCAAATCCCACGGGAAACCATGGGACAGAATGGAAAAATCCGTGGGAAACTGTGGGCTTTGCTGATTTTCAGGGATTTCATGGGATAAGGCTGTGGATAACCATGTGCGCAAACATGACGGTTGAAGCAATTATTTCTAAAATGCGCCCCCTTTGAATTTTTTCTGGGAAATTATGGGATCAGAATTTTTCTAGCCGTCGTCGCCTATTTTGTGGGGCGTTTTCCCTCAATGCCCGAAATCTAGCGGAAACCATATGAAATTCGAACAAAAGTGACGCAACTGGGGCAAGTTTGAACACAATCTTTCCCTAATTGTTTTATTGATTACCACGTTTTCCCATGGCATCCCTTTTGTACGGAAACGACGAACAAAAACAAAAATAACCTTCAAGCGACAGCAAGATCGCAGCATGGCAGTGCAGGTTTCATACAGGCTTCGTTTCCTCCAGATCCGGCGCGTGGGCGAGCAAACATCCCCCCAGGTGGCACGCGCAGCTGGACTTCCCGAAAGGGACAGTGATGACGGATCAACCTACGGCAGCTGGTTGATCCGTCATTTTACATTTCAGGGATGAAGGTCCCATAGTCCGAAAGGTTCCAAGTGGCCCGCAGGTTCAGAGGTGAAAGCAACCATAAGGTTGATACGAAAGGGCGGGTTTCGATTCCTGCCTCCTTTCGCCGTGTGCTTGAAGGGTCCGATCCTGCGTGGCGCGATGGGGATAGCCCTGAACTGGTGATCGTGTACGGCGACCACCGCCGGAATTATCTTGAATGCTATACCGTTGACGCAATTGAAGAAGTTGATGCAAAGATCGACGCACTTCCCCGCGGGTCGATGGAACGTAAGATGCTGCAGCGTCTGTTCCATGGTCAGTCATTTCCGACGAACGTAGACGAAACCGGTCGCTTGGTTCTACCCGTAAAACTTCGCAAGAAGATCGGTATCGAGGGTGAGGCGTTTTTTATCGCCGCCGGTGATACCTTTCAAATCTGGAAGCCCGAGACTTATGAGGTTGAAGAAGCCACCAAAACCGAGGAGTGGCTGGATGATCTGCCAGATGACTTTGATCCGTTGGCGTTTTTGGATGGGACAAGCGCCTGATGGTTGACGACCGCGAACATATTCCCGTATTGATTGGCGCGATTTTGGATCGCGCTACACCTGTGTCTGGTGTTTGGATTGATGGCACGTTGGGGGCAGGCGGATACACCCGCGCGTTGTTGGACGCAGGCGCAGCCAAAGTGATAGGCATTGATCGCGATCCTTTGGCGCACAAAATGGCCGAAGACTGGACCGCGTCATATGGTGACCGGTTTGAGGCTGCTTTGACGACCTTTTCTAAGTTAGACACAGTTGCAGATGCGGTTGATGGGGTTGTGTTGGATCTTGGTGTGTCATCCATGCAGTTGGATCAGGCAGATCGCGGGTTTTCGTTTCAGAAAGATGGCCCGTTGGACATGCGTATGGGGCAGCAGGGGCGCACAGCAGCGGAACTGGTCAATGAACTGGATGCTGCGACGATTGCCGATATCTTGTATGTGTTCGGTGAAGAACGTGCATCGCGCCGGATTGCAGCAGCCATTGTCAAACGCCGTGATGTTGAGCCGTTCACGACAACGCTTGATCTGGCCGAAGTGATTTCAGGCCAGCTTCCCCGCCCCAAGCCGAACCAATCCCACCCAGCAACGCGCAGCTTTCAGGCATTGCGCATTGCGGTAAACGAAGAATACCGTGAACTGGCGGATGGTTTGTCTGCGGCAGAACGCGTGTTGAAGCCGGGCGGAATTCTGGCTGTGGTAACATTCCATTCTGTCGAAGATCGCATGGTTAAACGCTTTTTCCAAAATCGTGCAGGGACGGTATCTGGCAGTCGTTATGCCCCCGCGACCGAAGAAAACCCTGCACAGTTTGACCCGATGACCCGCAAAGCGGTCGCAGCAGACAAAGATGAAATCGAGGCCAATCCACGGTCGCGGTCTGCAAAATTGCGTATGGCACGCAGGACACAGGTTGCGCCTGCTGATCAAAATAATGCTTCCCTTTCAATGCCTTCAGTGCAACGAAGGTACTGATATGCGTAGTTTTTTGACCAGTTGTATTCTTTTGTTGACCGTCGGTTTGGCGGTTTGGTCGTATTCGGAAATGAATACGACCAAAGTGACGTTGGATCGTGTGGAACAGTTGAACCGTGATATCGCCGTCGCAAAATCCCGTTTGCGCAAGTTGAATGCAGAATGGGCCTATCAGAACCGCCCCCAGCGTCTTGAGGCGCTTGCATTCAAATATTCCGATGAATTGCAGCTGTTCCCACTGACCAAAGACAATTTCCTACCTCTCAGCAGTTTGCCTAAATCTAACCTTAACGAACGTATCCTGTCCGCAATTACGACTCCGGTCGAGGTGATGGATCGTGGGGTCACCCAGTGATCCGCAAACCCCTACGTCCGCTGGCCCGCATCATTGCGGCCCGTGCCAAGGGGGATGATCCCGACAAGATCGAACAGTTGAACGTTCGTGAACGCCGGATGTTTGAGGAAGCGCGGATTGTATCACGGACTCAGACGCGGTTGTGGATATTGGGCGGCATG
>JBMZCY010000142.1:0-5282 GCA_049613825.1 Planktomarina sp. | reverse complement strand
GTCGCGAAGCGACTGGCGGCACGGGTGGCCGAGGCGATGAACGATGGTTGAGATATTGTTCCAATGGGCCGAAGGGGCGGATGCCTCATTTGGTTTGCCTGCCTATGAAACCATGGGTGCGGCTGGGGCGGACCTTCGGGCGAATATCCCTGCCGACATCACCATTCAGCCCACAGAACGCGCGTTGATCCCGACAGGTCTGCACATGGCCATGCCGCGCAGTGGCCTTGCACTGAAGCAAGGGATTACCGCATTGAACGCACCCGGCACCATAGACAGCGATTATCGCGGGCCGGTCGGGGTGATCTTGATCAACCATGGCATTGACCCTGTGACCATAAAACATGGCGACAGGATCGCGCAGATGGTTGCCGCCCCCGTGATCCAAGCCACATTCAAAATGGTAGACAATCTGGACACCACCGAACGGGGTGCTGCCGGATTTGGATCAACCGGAGTACGCTAAATGATAATGGTATTCGCTATGATCGGCGCCCTGTGGGGCATCGGTGCCGCGATGAAAGCCCCGCGCCGTGATCGCTGGATTATGACTGGCGTGCTGTTGGCTGTGGTCATCGGTCTGCATCTGTATCTGCCCGACGGTCATCCGTTTCGGGAAAACACGGGCAGCGATGCACGGCTATGGTTGCTGATTGTGGGGTTTGGCGGGCTTGTGTGGATTTACCGTTTTGGTCTGCGTAAATTGAAAACTGTGGCGAAGGATGTGCAAAAGGCATCGGGCCCCAGCTATACCCCGAATCCTAATAATCAGCCTACATTTTGCGAGGCTGAATTGGACCGTTATGCCCGCCATATCGTACTGCGCGAAATCGGCGGGGCAGGGCAGAAGGCGCTGAAAAATGCGAAGGTGTTGATCATCGGCGCTGGTGGCCTTGGATCGCCTGTTGGTCTGTATCTGGCAGCATCAGGTGTCGGTGTGATTGGCATCATTGATGACGACACGGTTGAGGCATCGAACCTGCAACGTCAGATCATTCACAATGATGCGGCTTTGGGGGAACCAAAGGTTCACTCGGCCATGGACCGCATTGTAGAACTGAACCCGTTTGTCGGTGTAAAGCCATTCAACCGTCGTTTGACAGCAGATGTCGCCGCAGATTTATTCCGTGAATTTGATATCATTGTCGATGGCACAGACAGCTATGCGACGCGCGTCATTGCGAACACGGCTGCTGTGAAAACAGGCAAGCCATTGGTGTCCGGTGCCTTGGGCAGTTGGGACGGACAGGTGACTGTGTTTGATCCCGCGACCAAGGGTGGCTGCTATCAATGCCTGTTCCCCGATGCGCCTGATCCTGCGAATGACACGTCCTGTGCAGCCAGTGGCGTTGCGGCCCCGTTGCCCGGGATCATCGGGTCGATGATGGCTGGCGAAGTGGTGAAATTGATTACAGGTGCAGGTGATCCGTTGATGGGCCGTATGATGATCTATGACGCCCTGCACAGCGATGCGCGCGTGTTGTCCTTGAAAGCCAATCCCGACTGCCCCACGTGTTCTATGAAACAAAAGAAAGACTGATGATATGCGTTTGACTGAACAGTGGGATACTCCGTTTGGCGTGGCACCGTTTGCCGATATTGACGACGCAGACTTTGCCCCTGCGCTGGATACGGCACTGGCCGAAGCGAAGGCGGGGATCGAGGCGATTGCCAACGATCCCGCCGCACCCACGTTTGAAAATACGTTCGATGCGGTGGATCAATCTTCGTGGAAGTTGGATCAAGTCTGTTCGGTGTTTTACACGCTGGCAGGGTCAGTTTCGACGCCTGTTCGTGAGGCGTTGCAACGTGACTTTGCGCCCAAACTGTCAGATTTTTCATCATGGATGTACGGGCATCAGGGGTATTTTAACCGGATCAAGACGCTGTGGGACACCCGCGCGGACCTTGATCTGAGCGCGGAACAACAGCGTGTCCTAATGCTGACCCATCAGAATTTTGTCCGGCGTGGCGCGTTGTTGAAGGGGGATGAAGCCAAGCGTATGGCCGATATCATGTCCCGTCTGGCGACGCTTGGCACGTCGTTCATGCAGAACCTGCTGGCGGATGAACGGGATTGGTTCATGGTGTTGGAAGACGCTGACCTCGAAGGCCTGCCTGATTTCGTCGTGGACGCGGCAAAGGCAGCAGGTGCTGAAAAAGGGCAGGATGGTCCGGTTGTGACTTTATCCCGTTCATTGATCGTGCCGTTCCTGCAATTTTCCCCCCGCCGCGATCTGCGGGAAGTAGCGTTCAAGGCTTGGGCGGCACGCGGGGCTAATGGTGGCGACACCGACAACCGTGGCATCGCGGGTGAAACGCTGGGTCTGCGCTATGAACGTGCGCAGCTGTTGGGGTATCAGGATTTTGCCCACTTTAAGCTGGAAACCGAAATGGCTGAAAATCCGGATCGCGCCAAGGCGCTGTTGCGACAGGTTTGGGAACCAGCGAAGGCGCAGGCAGATCGGGATGCAAAAATCTTGGCCACACGGATGGCAGATGACGGGATCAATGGCCCGTTGCAGCCGTGGGATTGGCGTTATTATTCCGGGGCTCGCCGCAATGAAGAACACGATCTGGATGAGGCCGAGATTAAGCCTTATCTGCAACTAGACCGGATGATCGAAGCCTCGTTTGATTGCGCCACACGCCTGTTCGGGTTGCAGTTCGCGCCTGTGGACGTGGACCTGTACCACGAAGACGCCCGCGCGTGGGTGGTGACAAAGGACGGCGAACATGTCGCATTGTTCATAGGGGATTATTTCGCACGCGGGTCGAAACGGTCTGGTGCGTGGTGTTCTGCGATGCAGGCACAACAGCGCAAGCCGGATGTGAAAGCGCCGATTGTTTTAAACGTATGCAACTTTTCCAAGCCTTCGAACGGGCAGGCGGCGTTGTTGTCGTTCGATGATGCGCGGACGTTGTTCCATGAATTCGGCCATGCCCTGCATCAGATGTTAAGTGATGTGGACTATGCCTATGTGTCCGGCACGTCCGTGGCCCGTGACTTTGTTGAACTGCCAAGTCAGCTGTACGAACACTGGCTGGAGGTGCCAGAGGTTTTACAGAAATTTGCCACCCATGTGGAAACTGGCCAGCCGATGCCGGATGACTTGTTGCAGCGAGTTCTGGGGGCAGGGACCTATGATATGGGGTTCCAAACCGTGGAATATGTGGCGTCTGCGTTGGTTGATCTGGCGTTCCATACGGGGGCGCCAACGGACGACCCGATGGAGACTCAGACGCAAGTCCTGATGGATATCGGCATGCCGCAGGCGATTGTAATGCGCCATGCAACGCCGCAATTCGCCCACGTCTTTGCGGGTGATGGATATTCCAGTGGATACTATAGTTATATGTGGTCCGAAGTGATGGACGCCGATGCCTTTGACGCCTTTATCGAGGCAGGCAGTGCGTTCGACGCGAACACTGCCAAGCGCCTGCACGATACGATTCTGTCGAAAGGGGGCAGTGTCCCGCCGCAAGACCTGTACATGGCGTTCCGCGGTAGCATGCCGTCTGTGGATGCTTTGCTGGAAGGACGTGGATTGGCATAATCGTCCACATGGTGTCATGGTTGGCGCTTAGTTTCGTCGCAATAAAACGGCACCTCATCTGCATCGCAATGTAAGTGGGGACCGGAATGATTCGAGAATTTAGAATCACACGTGACGAAAGTGGTACTGTTTTAGCAGACGCAGTCGTCTTGATTGTTGCCGTTTTGGGACTGATAGCGGTGATTGTCTTTTCGGTATCTAACGGGGCAACTCAATTGACTGGTGCGGTGCAGACCGAACTGGAGGCGTTTACCGTTGACAACGCTGCAATAGTCGCAGGTGATGTCCCCTTCACTGGCGAAGTTAATGGCTGTGTGTTTGAAAATGGTGAAATCGTAGGATGTACGTTCGAAACACCCGGACCTGATTAAGTGCTTTAGGCCGTAGATATATTCATTATCAATTGTGGCAGATAAGCGTTATTCGCGGATTTCGCCCATAGCGACACCCCATAAGGCACGCTTTTCCACCCAACCGCGGTTGCCTTCGACCTTAATCCAACACCAATCGAGGTCACATTCCCCCAATTTAGCCACGACGCCTTTTTCAAAAATTGCGCGTGTGTCTGATGTTGGATCGCGGCGTTGGTGGGCTGTCAGAAGGTCAGCCGTCACAATGACAGTGCGTGTGCCGGACAGCAAGGCGTAGTGTATCCACCCGCCTGCGCCCTCGATATCAACAACACGCCGCCAATGACCGTGTTCGGCAACCACCTGTAACGGCAGGTTGCGGCGCTGATAGATCCAGTCAATGCGGTGCGACAAAGATGGCCCGCGCCGGACATTCCCGGTGGATGCTTTTAGCGATACAAAGCGTGGCATGGGCAGGTTTGTGACAGGGCCACGGGTGATCTCGGCCATGACCGAACCGGCCATGAACACACACGCAATCGCGCTGATCCATAGTGTTTTAAACATCTGCCTGTACCCCGATGCGGGGGCTTTGGCCCCTCTGGTTTCGGTATTAGGTCAATATGGCACACAATGGCATGTTTTCAAAGGGTCTTAGGTCAACCACCGTGCGCGGTCGGTCGCGATGGCATCCGTGACGTTCGCGTGCCCGTCTTGTTCCAAGGCTGCATCAACGCCGTGGGCCAGTTCGGGGATTAAAGACAGGCCTTGGTATACCATGGCCGAATACAACTGCACGGCTGTCGCCCCTGCGGCGATCTTGGCGTAGGCCTGTTCGGGGGAAGATACCCCGCCAACACCAATCAACGGGATTTTCCCGTCGGTTGCAGCGCTGAGTTTCGCCAGAACCCGAGTGGATTTTTCGAACAAGGGCTTACCCGATAGTCCACCCTTTTCATCTGCTTGCGCGTCGTTCAAGCCATCACGATCCAACGTGGTGTTGGTCGTGATGACCCCAGCCAGTTTCATGGATTTGGCGAGGTCAGCAATGTCTTGGATTTCTGCATCGGTCAGATCCGGTGCGATTTTCAGGAAGACCGGGCGGGGAGTGTTCAGTGATGCATTGGTTGCGTTCACTTGGCCCAATAGGTTTTCCAACGCAGCTTTGCCTTGCAAATCACGCAGTTTTTCCGTGTTGGGAGACGATACATTGACGGTTGCAAAATCCACATGATTGCGGGCCGCGACCATCACCTTGGCAAAATCCGCTGCGCGGTCTGTGCTTGTCTTGTTCGCGCCAAGGTTCAGCCCCACGGGCACGCCTGATCCGCGCTGGGCCAAGCGATCACAGATCGCGTCGGCACCGTCATTGTTA
>JBMZCY010000141.1:0-5327 GCA_049613825.1 Planktomarina sp. | reverse complement strand
CGTACGCCGAAAAGAGCGTCGGTTTGGTATTTGGGTCAACGTTGATTCAGTTGAAGTCAATGAAGCGCCACATTATTATGGCGTTGCAACGTCTGGCCCGTTGGACCGTGTCATTAGTGCGGACGAAGATTTACGGCATTCTATTTCTCTACCGCTCATGATCCGGTCCGTTGACGCACCGGTGGGTGTCGAAAACGCAGAAGCCTTTCCGCAGGCTGTGCAGCGTATTCGCGAAGCTAAGGGACTTTATCAAACGCTTGAGGGTGCCGTTGAGGTGCGTGCGAACACATTGTTTTCCACATCAATGGAACTGCCTGCGAACTTGACCGAAGGCCAATATGACTTGCGAATTTTCATTGCACGCGACGGTGCGGTGCTTGTGAAACACAATAGCCAGATTGCTGTTCAAAAGGTTGGTGCAGAACGGTGGCTGTATGATCTGGCGCACCAGAAACCAGTGTATTATGGCCTGCTTTCACTGGCCATTGCCATCTTCGCAGGTTGGGGTGCGTCTACGGTGTTCCGTTTGATCCGTCCCTGATCGGTTGCAGCTTCCGGCATTCTGAAACTAATCGCTTCGGCAAGGTGGTGACGTTCAATTTTCGGTGTGTTTTCCAGATCAGAAATCGTGCGTCCGACTTTCAAAACACGATGATATCCACGGGCAGACAACCCAAATCTCGCGGCGACTTGCATCAAAAATGCACGACCGTCTTCATCTAAGATGCAAGCAGCCTCTAACACATCGCCTTCGGCATCTGCGTTGGACCAGACGTTGTCTGCGGTATGATAACGTTCCATCTGAATGTCCCGTGCGGCTTTGACGCGGGCCGCGATGACTGCGCTGGTGTCCCCGTCCGCAGGCAGATCCAGATCTGTGTATCGCACAGGGGGCACATCTACGCGTAAATCAAACCGATCCATCAAAGGGCCAGAGATACGCGAAAGGTAATCTGCCCCACATTCAGGTGCGCGGGCGCATGCACGACCGGGATCGGACAGATATCCACATCGACAGGGGTTAGCAGCAGCGACCAGCATGAAACGGCAGGGATATTTGACATGGGCGTTGGCGCGGGCCACCACGACTTCACCCGTTTCTATTGGTTGGCGTAGGGTTTCGAGGACTTGTCGTGTGAATTCTGGGAACTCATCTAGAAACAGCACGCCGTTGTGGGCCAAGGAGATTTCGCCTGGTTTGGCATTACGCCCGCCGCCCACAATCGCAGCCATCGACGATGTATGATGTGGTTCACGAAATGGTCTATCCCGCGAAATACCACCATCATCTAAAAGACCGGACAACGAATGGATCATCGACGTTTCCAACGCCTCGGCGGGCGATAGCGGAGGAAGGATGCCGGGCATGCGTGCGGACAACATCGATTTACCTGATCCAGGTGTGCCAATCATCAACAGGTGGTGACGCCCCGCCGCAGCAATTTCCATCGCGCGTTTGGCGCGTTCCTGACCTTTGACTTCGCGCATGTCTTTGGTGGATTGATGGGGCTGTACATCGCCCGCCTTGGCCTGTGGCAAGACCGCTTGCCCCGACATGTGTCGCAGCGTGGCTGCCAAGGTGGATGGGGCCACCACCTGCGCATCGGCAACCCAAGCGGCTTCGGCCCCGCAGGCTTCGGGACAGATTAGACCTTTGCCTTCTGAATGCGCGGCCATGGCTGCAGGCAGGCATCCTGTCACAGGAACCAAATTTCCGTTCAAAGACAGTTCACCCATCACGACCTGTTCTTCTGCTTTTTCGGGTGGGATAAGACCCAGTGCGGCCAGCAAAGCCACTGCAATCGGCAAGTCGAAATGTGATCCGTCTTTGGGCATGTCGGCGGGGGATAGGTTTACCGTGATCCGCTTGCTTGGTAAGGCGACCGAACATGCGGCTAAGGCTGCGCGAACCCTTTCGCGGGCTTCGGACACAGCTTTGTTTGGTAGACCCACGATTTGGAACGCGGGCAGGCCGGGGGACAGGGCGCATTGCACTTCGACTAGATGCGCATCAATGCCTTCAAACGCGGTGGTATAGGTGATTGCAGTCAACGAGTAGTATCCTGTTAAGCAAGGTTACTGCCACGCTAATCACGTTATGGTTTATGATTGGTAAATGGCCGGCCTTATATCTCAAATGCACCAAGCGGTGTGACAAACTCACGCAAGCAGGGTGTGAGGCAGTAATTTTATTACCAAGCTTAAGCTTATACTGAGGAGGGTGGGTGGCTTGTTTACCAAGTGGCTCGATGCGTGTCACCCGGATGTATGCGTTGACTATAAATACTATTCTCACAAAACAGACGAGTGGGAAAGTGATGCACGGCGGTACCCAATCGCGTTGCTCCCACTTTTTATTAAGTATGTAGATACCGTCTGGATTCTTGAACATTCAGAGCGGTAATTTAACACCCGCGATCCAGCCGCATTGCCTTACTTGTCAAAGTTTCTTCCGAAAGCTGCCTAGAGATTAGGCTGGCACTTCACGGGGCCAGTTCCCCCACACTGGACGACGCGACACGTCGTTTTCGTCACGATACCCTTACGGCCCCTCAGTATCCGTGAGGTCTTGTTTGGGATCTAGTATTTCTCAGGATCAACGCCGCGTAGCTTCAGCAGGGCGTCCACATGGTCCAGCCCATCAAGGTTATCATGCACAATTCCAGCACGGATGTAAAACAGCGACCGTTCGATTGTTACATCACTAAGTCGCTGTATTAAGATGGTTAGTTTCATATCCTCATTATGGATTCATACGCGCTTAAGCCAAGGGTAGGTTTATTGATGCGTTTGGTCCATAAGGCCGTAAATGGCCATGAATTTCGGCCAAGCAGCAGGGTCGTGGATGGTTTTGTCACGGCAAAACGGATTGCAGAATCCGAAAGTACGTCCGTCGATTTCCAGAAAATCTGTGACGGGATCACCTGAATATGGACATGCAGCGTTCTCGGAAGGGCCTTGGGCCAGTTTTGCATGCAGTGTCACGGGTCCCGGCCACGGGGCTTCGGTCCCCCGTACACGATAATGCTTTGTCTCATACGTTTTTGTCAGGCCCATTGCGCGCCATTGACGAAACAATGGGTGGTTTAAATGACGATCAACATAGGTCTGCGCTTGTGATCCGACCTTCAACCCATATCCGGCAATCCGTGCGGCAACTGGGGCATAGAACACATCGGTCAGCGAATATTCCCCGAACAACCATCCGTCTGAAGCTGACAATTCAAACGCCATCGACCACAGATATTCGATCCGTGCGATATCCGCTTTTACGGCGTCAGATGCAGGGAAACCGTTCCATGAATGTTCCAAGTTCATTCCGCAATCTGTGCGCAACGCTCCAAAGCCGGAATGCATTTCCATCACCAAACTGCGCGCCAATGCACGTTGTGCGCGGTCCTTTGGATACAGGCCAGCATCAGGATTTTCTTCGTTCAGGGTTTCGGCCATGGCCAGCGTATCTTGTACAACATTGCCGTTCGTCGTCATTACCGGCACCAAGCGAGCAGGGGCCAGATGCGCCAAATCTGCCTTCATCGTTCCGCCATACAGGCCAACCATGTGTGTTTTTACGGGGATGTCGAATGCGGCAAACATCAACCATCCGCGCATGGACCAAGTGCTGTAGGTCCGGTCCCCGATATAAAGTTCATATGCCATGTGATGCGCCTTTCTGCCTTGTGATGACCAAAGGCTAACGATGTGAATGCGATGCGTGAAATGAATAATCCCGCGATGAAACATCAGAAATGTTGATGAATTAAATCTGTGCTGACGCCCGTTTTGTGGCTGCTTGCCGTGCGACAAACGCGATAAGGAACACCGCAGTCAGAATTAGAATAATTGTTGGAGCAGGCGCCGAGTCGATCCAAAAGCTAAGGTAAGTTCCGCTGACCATCGCAAAGATTGATATCAGGACCGACATCCAAAGCATCGTCTCGAATTTACGCACCACAAGGAACGCAATGGCGCCGGGGGCGATCAGAAGGCCAATGGCAAGGATCAATCCTGCGGCAGTGAGTGTTGCAACGATCGTGAGCGAAAGCGCCGCCAGCAGGCCATAATGCAGCAGGTTTACAGGCAACCCAGACGCTTGTGCCTGTGCGGGGTCAAAGCTGTGTAGCAATAGATCCTTCCATTTTAGGACCAAGCCAAGGCCAACCACAACCGCAATTATAGCAGGAGTCCACAAATCCTCCGGTAACACCCCCAAGAGGTTCCCGAACAAGATATGATCCAGATGGGCATTCGTGTCGGTCGAAACATACATCACGATTCCCAACCCGAACATTCCGCTAAACACGACCCCCATGATCGTGTCCTGCTTGATCCGGCTGTTGCCTGACAAGAACCCCGTTACGACAGCGCAGAGCATGCCTGCCGCGAAGGCCCCAATGATCAGTGGCATGTTCAGAACATAGGCAGCAACGACGCCGGGCAATACGGCATGGCTGACAGCATCGCCCATCAATGCCCAGCCTTTGGTGACCAGAAAGCAGGACAGCAGCGCCGTTGGTACCGCAACGATCACGCAGATCAGAAACGCGTTTTGCATGAACGCAAATTGGAATGGCAGAAAAACATCGTCCATCACTTATGTCCCCCGTAACGCCGCACGCGCTTTGATGCGGGCGGCCAACAGCCCATGTTTTGGCGCGAACGTGAAGGCGATTAGAAAGATGCTGGTTTGTAGGCAAACAATGATGCCGCCAGTCGCCCCGTCGAGAAAGTAACTGACATAGGCACCAAAAAAGCAGGTCGTGGCACCGATGGTGACTGAGGTGATGATCAAGCGCGGGAAGCGGTCGCACAGCAGGTAAGCGGTGGCCCCGGGGGTCACGACCATGGCGATGACCAAAAAAGCGCCAACGGTTTGCATGGCCGCCACCACCGAGGCGGACAGCAAGATGAAGAACACAGCTTTCAGCAGGTCAGGGCGTAGGCCTATGGTCCGTGCATGGCTTTCGTCGAAGAACGTGACCATTAGATCTTTCCATTTCAACAGCAAGATAAACAGAGTGACGCTACCAATGATGGCCAGTTGTAGCGTGTCTTCAGGGGTGATCGCTAAAATATTGCCCATGGTGATCGTCTGCACCGAAATTGAGGTCGGATAGATCGACACAATGAACAATCCCAGCCCGAAGAAACTGGTGAAAATCAGTCCAATGATGACATCGATTTTTAAGCCGGACCGTTCCGACAAAAATAACATTGCACCCGCAGCAAGTCCGCCCGCCAAAAACGCGCCCAAGGCAAAGGGAAGGCCCAAAATATAGGCGCCTGCAACGCCCGGAACAACGGAATGGGCGAGTGCATCGCCAATC
>JBMZCY010000140.1:0-5349 GCA_049613825.1 Planktomarina sp. | reverse complement strand
GGCCGTCACAGCATCGGATCATGGCTGTCCGGGCAAAGACGTAGCGCTACGCATTGCGGAAAAATTTGCATATGGGATGGTCGTTCAGCACGATTGGACACTGTCCAAATCAGCAAACTGGTCCATGAAAACCTTTTCGCTGAACGTAGCGTCCCCTGTTGGCCCGATGCGGGCACGGTTTGGCAAGCCGGTTAAAGGTGCCTAGAAATCAGCTTGGCCAATGATCCCATGTCTTGATGACTTTGACGAAACTCTTTCGTCACGGATCGGAACTGCGCACCTATTTCCCCGGCAAAGCTTTCGACAAATTCAGGCTTCACAAACGGAAAATCAAAATGCTGCAAGATCATCGTGTTCGGGCGAGACAGATCTGAACGCGATACCTGCGCCCAATCCTGCGCAAGGTATGTGCAATCCGCCGTGGACCCTTTGCCTTTGCCTGCCAGAATGTCATCCAGATTGGGCTTTAGATAATCTTCAAAATACGACTGGGCGGATGATGCAGATTCAGTCGCCGCATCACTGTTAGACAGCGCCAGAAACTGTTTCGCACTTCGAATGCGCACAGATTGCGCCACGACAAACCCCGTCAACACGCGCAAGGTTTTGGGGGCATACAGGCTGGCCAATGCACCAACACGGTACATGCCCGACTTGAAATGCATCGCATCTTGGCGGGATCGCACGGACGGATAGATATTCACCCCCACCACACAACTGACCTGCTGCGGCATCTTTAAACCCAGACTGTAGGCCAGTGCCATACCAGTACCTGTACCAACCACAGCGAACGCCTTGATCCGTTCCGCCTCCAACACCGCCATGTAATCACCGCAGTGGCTTTCGATCAAATCTTGGCCCTAAAGATCCACAGGATCGGATGCGCCATATCCTGCGCGGGTCAGAACGAGGGCTTTCAATCCATGATCTTGAAATGCTTTGGCAGTGCCTTTGGGCAGATGGCTGCCACCGGAAAAGTCAGGGCAGATCAGAACTGGAAATCCTTTGTCAGATCCGTAGGTGGTATAGAATAGCAACCGTCCTGCATCGCGCATCACCTTGCGCTGCACACCTTCGGCGGGCGGTGGCGCCAGATCATCCATGTGATCACGCTGGGTCTGAATGTCGCCGACGAGCCGCTGAATATCCTGCTGTCGATGAACGGATAATTTCTGTGATAAGGATTTAATCTGCGACCGGATCGTTTCAGGCGACTTGCCCAGAACTTGCGAGATATCCTTGCCTGCCTTGCCCGCAACCAGATGGCGCAGAACGGACATTTCGGAATGGGTCACACCGAAGCTTTCGATCAGAATCGCTTCGACCGCAGCACCCAATTTGGTTTCAGTGTCAGTGATTTGCACACGCCCGTCGATCTTTTTCGCCAGATAAACAGACATCTTTCCGCCCGCATCCACACGACGAAACAATGTCTCACCGCCATCGGGGCTGGTCTTCATCCACGCCGTCAACCGTGTCAGATCAGAGGCTTGAACCGTCCGTTGAAAATCATGCCACGCGTCAGGAAAGTTGGGGGTTTCAGATCTACGAAATCCATCCAGAACAAATATCGGCTTTTTGCCCGGCTTTTTGTCCAATCCTGCAAGCTGCGCATGGGATTTGGTGACGTTCTGCCAGACAGGTTCCGACACCGCCTCAACCTTGGAGACATCTTCGGATGTTGCTTCATTCGACAGCCATGCTTCCATCTTCGACAGAAAGCCGTCGAACTGATTTGGATCAATTGCACATTCATAGATTGAAAGCAGGGCAGAGTTTACATCCGCCTCGTGTAAATTTGACATTGCCCACCCCCCAGCGGTCTGATCATACGCTACGCATTCAAGCGGGATCAGCGCAAGACCCTTTGGCAAAGGTCATTACGTCGTAAAGCGTTTGCGAAGTCAGATGTTGGTTAACTTACGTCCACACGGAACGGCGCGTGGCGTGTCTTGTATCCACCAGTGATATCGTCCGCGCTTGCAACAACGCTTGCCTGCCAAACACCGTACGGGTGTAAATCAGGGCAGCAGGACCGACATGTCGGTTCCATCCGTCCAACATATCCTGCGCTTGTGTTTTGTGGCGGCCCAGTTCCGTGGGCACGGCGTAGGGGGCAAACTGTACGAAGCGGCCCATGTAGCCTTTGCGGATCAGCAGATAGCGGGGGTTTTCGATGGGGGCAAAGAATTCTTCCAGCATCGCGATAAAGCGGGTTTCTTCTTGCAGGGTTGCACCTGTCAGAGCGCAGTATCCGGCCCCTGTTTTGGTTCTACCAACCCGAACATCCAACTGGTCGCGCGGAGTCCGAATTTGTTTTGCTTTGACCATCGCATGCAGCAGGGCCAGACCGGTTTGGCGTAGGCTGCCTTGCAAACTGCCATGTTGGATCAAGCGTTTTGTGTGCGATACGACAGGCGCCGTGACGAACAGGCCTGCGCCCAATGCAAGGCCACCCATGACCGGATCACCCGACAGCGTGGCCCATCCTGTGGCCAGTGCACCAGCAATGCCAACACGGGGGGCCGAACGATACAACGCATCTTTGCGCACCAGCCCTTTGGTACTGTTCCGGGTTTCAATCTGATGGCGAATACGCGGCGTGGCAGTTCCCCTGACCAAAGCATCAGTCCAATCATGCGCGAGGCACGACCTGAGCTTCGCTTGCGCCAACGCATTCGCGTTGATTGCATCACGATCCGCAAACGCATCGAACCCTGACCGGATTTCGCCGTCCGTCCGATCCAGATGAACGAAGGTATCGAAACGGGCATTCAGGGCCTCGACCTCCGGCCCGTCGGCATTGGGGGCGATGGTTGCGATATGCCAGATGTTTGCAGCCTTGTTCGGGTCCGCTGGATCACGACGGATGGCGCGGCCCCTGATCTGGTTCGACGACACAAAAGACTTCACGTTGGTCGCAAGGATCAGCGTATTGATCGAGGGCGCATCCCACCCCTGCCCCAACAAGGATCGTGTGCCGATCAGCACCCGTACTGTACCTGCTTGAATCAGGCCTGAAACCAGCTTTACGCGATTACCCGACGCGGCCCCTGTCAGGGAAAGCGCGTCATAGCGGGGGTCATGCGGCAATGGCTTGGCGTTGATTCCATCGCCCTTCAAGCTGCCCGTCGGCACGATGCACAACGATCCTGTCAGCACAGCCAAATCCGCAGGTTGGTCAGGCTCCAGACGCAAGCGTTCAAAGACGGTTCCCGCACTAATCTGTCCCAGTTTCGGGTTGGCGGCAGCGTGCTGTTGAAAAGTATCAGCCTGATAAAACTGCGGATCACCTGCCGCCAGTTTGATCGCCTGTGCGCCCACATATTCTGTCAAAACAGCCATGCGTAGCCCGCATTGCAGACTGTCGCGTTCAGCACGCACGATGTCACGAATGCTAAAATATTTTTCTGAGGCATTGCGCAGCATGCGGTCACGGTCGTCAGAGTCTTTGACCGGGATGCTTACCCGTCCGCGCGAAATGGCGCTGTGTCGGGTCAGATGGCGGATTAAGCTATCTGGCAGATCGTCCAGCATAGCTTGAAACAGATATTCCAACCAGTCGTCTGACATCAAAGGAATATACTTCTGCCGAACGCCCAGCACCCGCAGCGCGTTTTTGGGAATGTCATGTCCCGCATGGGCCAGATACACTAACATGGCCGAGAATAGTTTGGGGTCGGACAACACCGCCTCGGTCTGTTTTTGCGTGTCTTTCACCCATGGATGATCCAGCAGCATGGCGCATAAATCAGCGTCGTTCACAGCCCCTGCCCGCAGGTCGGCGTTCTGTTGATCGAAACACAAATAGGCCGTTTCATCATGCAAATGGGACAGGTGAACCAAGTCTTGATGCGGGGCCAGATCGCCTGTTTTCACCAGCTCTGGTATGCTAATCTCGGCATCCAGCGGCCCACACAGCGCATTGTAACGCTGCCATTCGGTTGCCGCCACATCGTAGGGGGGCGTGGCCGTAAGGGACACAGTTTTGGCGTCTAAAGCCGTGACCACACGGTTCAACGCGTCCCACCATGATTTACGCAGATGATGCGCTTCGTCCAGCACCACAACTTCGACGCCCAGCGCCTGTAGGGCTACGGGGTCGGAATGCATGTGCAGAGCCTGATACGTCGTCACCGTGACCAATGCAGGTTGGCGCAGATCGGATGACACCCAGTCTACATTTGCGCCTGCTGACAAGAACAATTCGACCAAACGATCGATCCATTGGGTCTTGATTGCCAATGACGGGGCAAGGATCAGGGTGGGTTTCGCCAACCTGCGAACCACCTCCAACCCCAGCACGGTTTTGCCGGCGCCCGGCGCAGCGCAGACGTGCAGTTTGCGGTCGGACAGATGGGTTTGCAGATCATCCAGAACCGTCTGCTGATACGCCCGCCACGGATAACAAAACGCCATCTGGGCGAAGGGATCATGCATCAGCTTGGCAACCGTTTCAACTGGACGTCCAAGGCGGCCATGGTTGTTTCCAAATCTTCAAAATCATGGTCGATGCAGGCACGTAGGACCTTGGCAAAGACATCTCGATATCCGTCCAGCTGCTGTGCCATGGCGTCGATCCGCCCCATGTGTTCGGGACGGGCTTTGTCATGCAAGACGACGAATTTTTCGGCAATCCCGACGATGACGCCCACATGGTGAAAGATGAACGGACGGGCGGCATTCAGGTCGCGTTCGTCAAGGGCCACTTCGGCGCTGATGCGTTCAAGGTATTCGGCCATGTCCCAGAACGTGTTCGCGTAAGGCTGGCCTGTTTTATCCGCCGCTTCGCGCAGGCGAAGGGCATAGCCGGACAAGTCACGTACGGCGATCAACTGACGGGACCCAGTTGCTGTGCGGTGCTTCAGAACCGCAGCCAGCACCACGGCACATGCGCAGACTGCTATGATAATTGAACCTGTCACACTATTCGCTCATCTTCGCATCACCAATGCCTCTTCCGCGATCATGGCGCAGTAGCCTGCGGAACCGTAGCAGACCCGCGTCGATGCCCAGATCAATATGAGGGGATGCCTTTTCTGCCATCCCGATTTGCACTTGATCCAACACAGCGCGATTTTCTTCAAAGGCAATACGCACGTCCTCGCTCATCATCTGTGACGGTGCTGTCAGGCGAATTCTAACGCGTCTCCAAATACCAGATTTCGCATACAAGATCACGCACAAATTTCGAACCACGTCGTGAGCGCGGCTACCCGTTCCGTTTTGTAAACCTGCCTGTGTTCAAGGTGCCTTTGGTGATTGAAATGATTGTAAATCTGGCTGTAAACGCCGGTGAACCTTTGAAGCGTTACCTCCCCCTCATGATCAACAGCACGCCAAAGGTAA
>JBMZCY010000139.1:0-5398 GCA_049613825.1 Planktomarina sp. | reverse complement strand
TCAGCCGTTCCGGTGGTTATTGCAAGGGTGTCAAAAACAGGCGATTTCACAACGGGTACAGTTGGTTTGGGGATATCGTTCTAGTGTTTTGCATTCGTAATATTCTGATGGGTTTTGCAGTCATCGGCGTTTTGTCCGCTTGCGAAAATGTTCTCAAAATTACTGGCGGCTCAACTGAAACGCAGGCTGTCACATTCGCGGCAGGCAAAGGCGCCTTTGAACGCAATATTCTGGCGCATCACCCATTGCAGGCCGCACGTAAAACAGCGCAAGCACAAGCCTTTGCCGTGACGGAATTACGGGCAGGGCGCGCGACCCAAATTGGGCTTTCGGGCACTGCAGGTGTTGCAGCAGGTGACGATCAGGATGGAGCGAAGACAGCATTGTCCGTGACAGCATCCGCAAGCCGTTTGCTGGCTGATGGCGGGCGCTTGCAGGCCCAGATTGATGCGGCTTTGATCGCGCAGGATCAGGCAGTTTTGGAATACGCCCTGCAAGGGAATACTTTCCTGACGGACCTGTTGAATGCAGTTGTAACGATCCGCAGTGCGAATGCGACGATTTCGACAATTGATCGTAATTTGGCCCAATACCGCAAGCGTGAACCGCAAATCAACGCTGCAGCACGGCAGGGTATTTTAACCAATTCTGATTTGATCGAAATACGCACCGTCAAAAGTCAGATCGAAACCCAACGTTTGGAATCTGTGCTGGCGCTGAAAACGGCTCAGACTCAGCTACAATCATTCCTATCTGCATCGGCACAACGCACGCTGACCGCACGGTTTGCGCGGGCGTCCAATGCGTCGCTGAAGCGTGCGCCGAATTTCGTAGCACAGGCGCAAGGTCTCGGCGCTGATCAATTTGGTGCAAAGGCCCGAACCGCAGCACTGGCAAACAAATCAACGTTACAAACCGTGGCGCAAGTGACCTTGCCTGCGGCGGATGAAACCGGAATTGATGTGTTCGCGGGTGTTCAATGGAACTGGACAGTTTCTGATGGCGGTGCACGGGCTGCAGCAGCGCGTCGGTTGGAATTGCAACGCGAGGCGGCTGAACTGGTTCAGGAAAATACGGTCAGAACCACAAAGCTGGCCGGACAATCCCTGCGAGTTGCACGTCAGATCGGCGACGACAGACGGCAGGCGTTGCAAGACAGGATTGCCCTATCAAAGTCGCGCTTGGCTGAATTTGAAACACTTCTGCGGGCGGGGCGTGCGGATGTTGCCAGTATTGCCCGTGAATTGTTGGCAGGGGCCGAGGCCGAGATTGGCCTGACGGCACTTGCAAGTGAATTGTCCCTCCAACAGATTAGCACATTTTCAGCCAAAGGGGCTGCCTGCGCATTGGTTCAAATGTGTGACGTGTTTGAATTGCGAACCCAGAAATGACCGAAGCTGCAGTGATGCCTGATGCCACCGGCCCGATCCCTCATCTGATGTTTGCATTCGGTCTGACCACCACGCCACTAGAAGTAAGTGAGGCTTGGTCTGCAAGCGGTGCCACAAGCCGGCAGCGAAGATTGATCGACGCTTGCAATACTCTGGGTCTGGAAGGGGCAGCACGCAAGATCGCACCGACAAAAGTAACAGCAATGGATTTGCCTTGCATCATTATGGACAAAGCCACGGGCGATCTGACTGTGATGCTGGGCCGTGACGGTGATACATTCCAAGTCTTGCAGAGTGGGGACACTGCGTCACAGCATCTGACCGCAAAGGAAATGCGCAAGACATTCCGTACAGGGATCATTGGGTTTCGTCTGCCGGATCAGGACAGTCGGGGGCCAAAGGCGCGGCTGAAGGCGCTTAATCCCCTGTCGTCGCTGGGACTATCAAAGATCACTTGGGTCCTGTTGGCCGCGCTGTTTTCGAATATTCTTGGGCTGGCGACATCGTTGTTTGTAATGGTGGTGTATGATCGGGTCCTGCCAAACCGCGCCGTTGAAAGTCTGTATGCTTTGGCCATCGGGGTTGCGATTGCGGTGCTATTCGATAGCTTGCTGCGCAGTGCGCGGGGGCGGTTGATCGAAACCAGTACCAAAGCGGCAGATGTCCGCGTGACCGAAGATATTTTTGACCAATACGTTGCTGTGGCAAACCAGAAGACCCGCAAATCGGTGGGTGAACTTGCCAACATCATGCGCGACTTTGAAACCTATCGCGAATTCATGACCACAGCGATGGTGTTGACCTTTGTGGACCTGCCGTTTGTGCTGCTGTTTATTCTGGTCATCTGGCAGATCAGCAGCTGGCTGTTTTTGGTGCCATTGATAGCAATCCCTATTGTGCTGATCCTTGTGTTGGGGGTGCAGCCTTTGATTGCACGCAGTTCCCGTGCCGCGTCTAAATCTGCGCAAACAAGGCATGGTCTGCTGGTTGAGGTTTTGGGCGGCTTGGATGCGCTGCGTGTCACGGGTGCTTATGCCCTGATGAAACATCGTTTTCTGTCGCAGGCGCGTATTCACGGGCAGGCGATGGGGACAGCAAAATCCTATCACCAACTTGTCGGCACGATGGTGTCCACTGTGCAGCAAGCCGTGCAGGTGGGTGTGATCGTGTTGGGTTTTCATCTGTTTGTATCGCAAAGCATCACAATGGGGGCGATCATTGCGGCTGTAATCCTATCTGGCCGCGCAATGGGACCGGTAGCCCGTTTGGGGTAAACATTGGGGCGCGCGAATGCAGCCCTTGTGTCTTTAAAAATCTGTCCAATTTCCTTGCGATCCCACGCGAAGATATGCTGCGCGACCACCGTATGCTCAGCCCTGATGCCGACGTTCCCGCGTTAGAAATCTCAAATGCAACGCTACGCCTGACGGACGGGGGACCTGCGTTGTTTCAGCAGTTGAATCTGAAAATTGCGGCAGGTGAACGCGTTGGTATTGTCGGGCGAACCGGGTCCGGGAAGACCAGTTTGGTGCGGTTGTTAAACGGGTTGGTTCAGCCGGAAACGGGAACAGTTCTGATCAATGGCATGCCCATCGGTGCGATTCCAAGATCCCATATGCACCGTCATGTGGGAACTGTTTTTCAGCAACCTTGGCTGTTTTCTGGCACGTTGCGTGACAACGTTAGTCTTGGGCATAATGATCTGGATGATGGTGCCTTGGACCAAGCGTTGCAAATGGCTGGGCTGAACAATGATCATGGCGATAACCTGCCCTTGTCGATGCCGATTGCGGATCAGGGGATCAATCTGTCTGGTGGGCAACGTCAGGCCGTTAGCCTTGCACGTGCCTTTGCGTTTGATCCATCCATCTATTTGCTGGATGAACCTTCGTCTTCCTTGGACACCCAGTTTGAAAACCGCCTTGTGACACAGATTACAGGACGGTTGGCTCAGCAAACATTTGTGATCGTGACCCACAAAGCGCAGATGTTGGACCTTTGCACGCGCATCATTGTGATGAACTGGGGCCAGATTGCAAAGGACATGTCGATTGCGGAATACAAATCCTCGATCGCGCCTGCGCCGCCGTCCAAGGTGACTGCCGCTGTGAATCGCCGCAAACCAATCATGTCGCAGGTTCAGGCGCGTCCGAAGCCCAAACCTGCTTTAACGCCAAAGGGCAGTGATGAAACATAGCTTTGATGCGGAATCAGATAGCAATTCAAAACTGATTATCGCCATTTCGATCGTTCTGTTTGCGATCTTTATCATCTGGGCCCAATCCACGCGGCTGGACATGGTCACGCGTGGGCAGGGGCGGGTTGTTGTGACCGGACAGAACCAAACTGTGCAGGTTGCGCAGAAAGGCTCGATTGTCGATTTTCACGCAGCTGTTGGTCAAAAAGTGACCGAAGGTGATGTGCTGGCCGAGGTGAACCCGACCGAAGCTGCGGGTCTTTTGGCTGAAACAGAAGAACGTTTGCGGACGATGGAATTGCGCCGCGCACGTTTGGACGCCGAACTGGAAGGCCGTCCGTTTGAAACAGAATTTGACGGTAGCAATCTGGCAGATGCCCTGTTGATGGCCGAAATGGAATTGATGGATGCCCGCCGCACCAATCTGGAAGCACAAGAAAAAGCACTGATCGAAGCCCGCCTGCAAAAAGAGCGAGAGTTGGAAGCGGTGCAAGCAGAATTGCGTGGAACCATCCAACGCGAAGTGCTGCTGATGGCTGAAGCGGCGCAAATTCTGCCGTTGGTGGAATTGGGCGCATTAGGGGTCAGTGAGAAGTTCCGCATTGAACGCGACCAAAATAGTCTTGAAACGCAAAAAAATGTGTTGCGTGAAAAGGGTCGATCTTTGGAATTTGCGATCTCGGAAACTGCGGCGCAGATTACAGCGGCCCAAGCCCGCAACCGGAATGACATTTTTGCGGAACGTGCCGATGTTTTAGGACAACTGGCCGAACTGTCACAGCGACTGCCCGCCTTGCGTCAGCGTGTCGCACAAACAGAGGTACGCGCGCCTGTGTCCGGCACCATCAATCAGGTCTTCTTTAATACCATCGGCGCTGTTGTGTCCGAAGGTGAAATGCTTGCTGAAATTGTACCCAGCGACGGCGATCTGCAAATCGAAGCCCTGGTTCTGCCCGAAGACATCGCCAGCGTAGAACCGGGTCAGCCTGCACGTATTTCGCTGACTGCGTATGATGCCACAAAGTTCGGCACCATTGATGGCACGGTTATCCGTGTATCTGCGGATGCTAGTTTTCGTGAAGAAACGCAAACGCGCATGTTTGTTGTCGAAACGTCTTTGAACACGGCGTTACGGGACCTTGATGGAAATGAGGTCCCGATCTTGCCCGGTATGGTCGCCCAGATCGATATTATTCGCGGGCAGCGCAGCATTCTGGATTATTTCTGGAATCCGATCGCCAAGGTTCAGGATCGTGCATCCCGGGAATAAATTCCCGTAAAACTGCGACTTAATTGATCCGGTCTGAAAAAGAAAAACCCCCGCCAAAGCAGGGGTTTTACAAGAACTGATCCAAAACTCAGCACAGGAATCCGTAAGGATTACTTACATCATACCTTCGCGCTGTGCCTTTTTACGGGCCAGTTTGCGTTGACGGCGGATTGCTTCAGCTTTTTCACGGGCTTTCTTTTCAGAAGGCTTTTCAAAGTGCTGACGCAGTTTCATTTCGCGGAAGACGCCTTCACGCTGAAGTTTTTTCTTCAGGGCACGAAGTGCTTGGTCCACGTTATTTTCGCGTACGCTTACCTGCATGTGGTTTTCACCACCTTTCTAAGTTGGATTTGCAAGGATTTGCAGGAAGTGGCCGTATAGCCGGGGGCTTTGGTTTTGTCTAGTATCGGGGCGAATGACCCAGTTTAACACGACGTCCCCTGATGAAATGCACGGGCGATGCTTAAAAAATGGGTGAATTCCATGACAAACGACTAGATATATAACCAATACACTCAGGAAGGTTCGCAGATGTCTGAT
>JBMZCY010000138.1:0-5407 GCA_049613825.1 Planktomarina sp. | reverse complement strand
ACGCATTGGTCAGGTTCACTCCGTTGATATCCAAATTTGACAGATTGGCGTAAGTGACTTTTGCCCCTGACAAGTTGACGTTGTTAAAGCGCGTTCCCGCAAGGTTAACATCATCAAAATCGGCGGCGGCAAGATTGGTGTCCGTGAACGTTGCCTTCGTTAGGACCGCGAAGAATTTTGCACCTGACAGATCGACACCATCAAAATGCGTTCCCGTCATATCTGCCCGCTGAAAATGGCTGTTCTGCAGTTGCGGGCCGTCGAACGGGTTTGGTTTGGCATCTTCGGTCATGGTTCGCTGTGTCCTTTGGCCTGTTCCACCAAACATTAACACACCTCACAAAAAAGGCCCCCAGTTTCCTGAGGGCCCTTTCTAAATTCAGATCAGGCCAAATCAGCCTTTGCCTTTCCATGGCACCAGGAATTTCTCTAACTGGCGGATGCCTACGTCGATTGCGAAACCGATGATCCCGATCAAGATGATCCCCATCAGAACGATGTCGGTGTCTTGGAATTTGGACGCAGCAACGATCATTTTGCCAACGCCTTTTTCCGCAGCAACCAGTTCGGCCGCAACCACTGTGCCCCAGCATACACCCATCGCAACCCGCGCACCTGTGAAAATCTCAGGCAGGGAGTTCGGGATGATGACGTGGCGCAGGATTTGCCATTTCGATGCACCCAGCGAATAGGCCGCGTGGATTTTGGTAATCCGCACACCGGACACACCGGACCGTGCGGCAATTGCCATGATCCAAAGGGCAGCCAAGAACAGCAGAATAATCTTACCTTCTTCGCCGATACCGGCCCAGATGATGACCAGCGGGATCAGCGCCAGCGGCGGTACAGGACGCATGAATTCCACAATCGGATCAAACCAACCGCGGAACCAGTCCGATAGGCCCATTGCATACCCCAACGGAATACCAACCATAGCGCCAATCAGGAAACCAACCACAACGCGCCACAGGGAAAAGCCCAAGTGTTCTGCCAGTGTCACGTTCTGGTAGCCGTCGGTCGCGATTGTGACCAACTTGCCCCAGACTTGTTCCGGTGCAGGCAACCAGATGCTTTCCATCTGAACACCAGTGTTTGGTTCGACGTTCAGTGTGCCTTTGGATGTGATCGCAACACGGGCGAAGTCTGTGAAGACTGCATTGCCGCGTGAAATCGGTTCGCCGTTTACTGCGATGACCTCCGCGCCATCTGCGCGGGTTGCACCATCGTTTTTGTCCCAGATCAGCAGTTTGGAACGATATGCTTGGATCGCAAGCGCATCATCTTGGGCCAGGCTGCCGTCTTCGGTCACGGGTGGTGCGACGCCAGTTGTGCCAGCTTCGAACACAAACACGGATACCTTCGCAGTGTCTTCGTTTCCGTCTGCATCACGAATGGTATATTCAAACTGACCGTCGCCTGTGAACGCACCGGGTGCGTGCAGGAAGCCGGGCAAAAGGCTGGACCCTGTAAAGGCGCCCCAGAACACAAAGATCAAAACGATCGAGATGATGGACGCAGCCGTGTTGGATACAACCGTGCTTTCGTCCCCGAAGGTCACGGTTTTGAGTGAGTTATATCCGGATTTCGGCGTCAGCATTTTCTTGACGAAGGACCAAATGAACATGAAGGCCAGAATGATGCCGATATAAATCGCAACAATCGGGGCCGCGTAAAGGATGGACAGGATCGCGTTCCACGTTTCCTGCGCCAGATCGGCAATAACCATTGGAGTAGTCATTATTCATCCCCCCCTGCTGGACCCATAATTTCTTCTTCCATTTCCCAAATCATCGCCAAGATTTCTTCGCGTGTTTTGGCGTAATCTGGATGCTTTTTCACTTCACGCAAATCCGCGCCCACGCCCATTTCAGCGAATGGCAGACGGTATTCTTTGTGAATGCGGCCCGGACGTGGGGCCATAACCAACAGGCGTTCGCCCAAAAGCAATGCTTCTTCGACGCTGTGTGTGATCAAGATGATGGTCTTGCCGGTTTCTTTCCACAGGTCCAGCACCAAGGACTGCATCTTTTCACGGGTCAACGCGTCCAGCGCACCCAGTGGTTCGTCCATCAAGATGACGTCAGGTTCGTTCGCAAGACAACGGGCCAAAGCCACACGTTGCTGCATCCCGCCAGACAGTTCATAAACCATCTTTTCTTTGAAGTCCTGCAGGCCAACCACGTCCAAAAGACGGTCCACGATCGGTCCGCTTTCCTTGCGTGATGTGCCAGACATATCGGGACCAAACGCCACGTTGTCACGCACGGACATCCATTCGAACAATGCACCTTGTTGGAACACCATGCCACGTTCGGGGCTTGGGCCGACGACACGGTCTTCGTTCAATACAATCTGACCTTCGGTCGGGGCCAGAAAGCCCGCAACGATGTTCAAAAGCGTGGTCTTGCCGCAGCCCGATGGACCAAGCACACTCATCAATTCACCGGATTTGATATCCAGCGACACATTCTTCAACGCCTGAACTGACCCGCCATTTGGCAGGTCAAAGCGCATGGAAATGTTGTCTATTTTTAGACCTGACATGCAGGTTCCCCCTATTTATTGTCGTTTCTTTTTAGAACGCCATATCTGCTTGGATAAGGCCTACAAAAAAGAACACACTTTCAAATAGATAAAAAAAGGGGATGGCAGGTATTGCCCGCCATCCCCAAAACCCAACGGGTTAATTACATTGCGCCTGCTGCTTCCAGTGCGTCGGCAGAAACATTGCCTTCGTAGCTGTCGTTTGCAGATGGGATGGAACCCGCTTCTACAAATACTTCTGCTACGCCTTTCATGAATGTTTGTGCGTTACCGCCCATCCATGCTTCGGACAATTGTGTGTCGATGTCTGGGAAGACAAAGCCAGCCAGTGTTTCAGCTGCCGCTGCTTTGTCCATACCAGCGTCTTTTGCGATCATGCCCAGCATGAAGTCAGGCTGGGATGCGTTCCATGCAGCGTTTGCATCAGCAGTCACCGCCAGGAATTTCGCCAGAACGTCAGCGTTTTCTGCAGCGAATGTTGCAGTTGTTGTTGTCGCGTCGAACACCAGGATGCCCAGTTCGGTTTTTTCAGCGCCAGTCAACAGAACGTTGCCTGATTCCTTCATGCGACGCAGTGCGCCACCCCAACCACAAGCCATGTCCAAGGACCCTTGTGCCAGTGCTGCTGCACCTTCTGCTGGTGCCATGTCAACGATTTCCATGGAAGCAATGTCTACACCAAAGTGGTTCATTTGCTTTAGGAAACCGTAGTGTGCAGCGGTGCCCAATGGAACAGCGACTTTACGGCCAGCCAGTTCGCCAGCGGACATTTTGTCGATTTCCAGATCTGTACGCACAACGCAGTTGTCGTTGTCAGCATAGGATACTGCTACGTCTACAACTTGCAGATCTTGGCCCGCAGATGTTGCAACTACGAACGGTGGAATGCCTTGGGACACAGAAATGTCGATGTCGCCGGATGCCATCGCAGCGGACATTGCTGTACCGGTGTCGAATGCAACCCAGTTTACTTTCATGCCCAACACTTCGTCATATGTGCCAGCTACTTTTGCAGCCTGAAACGGCATTGGCCATTCCAAGAAGTAAGCAACATTCAGTTCACCGTGGCCTGCAGCATTTGCAGAACCAGCCAACATTGCGGAACCGGCAGCGGCACCCATTAGGATAGTTTTGAAGTTCATTATTATTCTCCCTGAATTCAATCGAACCGAAGGCCCGACCTTTAACTATGGGTGTTGGGAAACAAGCGTCCCGTCCCATCGTAATGAAAAGCAAACACAAAACGATCTATGACGCCAGCGTTTTACATCGCTAACACAAAGATCGGAATGCTTTCGGAAATAGCTTGCAACCGTGTGCAGTCGTGGGGAAATGTTTTCTGCGTGTGGACTTAAGTTGCCCACAAAACTGGCCCTATTTTAGGGCTCTTTTTTTCGGCATTTTGCATCAAATGCGTAAAAACCTTCACATCCATAGAATCATGGACCCAACGCCGGAGCGTATACTGATGGACGGAAATCTACCAAACGACCTAAGCGAAGTTGTTGCCAACGACAAAGCACACGTCTGGCATCATCTTGTTCAACACAAAATGTTCGAAACCGTTGACCCGAACATCATCGTCGAAGGCAAAGGCATGCGTGTCTGGAACCAAGCCGGCAAAGAACACCTTGATGCAGTGTCGGGTGGTGTTTGGACCGTCAACGTCGGCTATGGTCGTGAATCCATGGCGGATGCGGTCCGTGACCAGATCCTGAAAATGAACTACTTTGCGGGTGCTGCGGGTACGATCCCAGCGGCGAACTATGCCAAAGCGTTGATCGAAAAGATGCCGGGTATGTCCCGCGTGTATTTCAGCAACTCTGGTTCTGAAGCGAACGAAAAAGCGTTCAAGATGGTCCGTCAGATCGCGCACAAGAAATATGGCGGCGTGAAGAACAAGGTTCTGTTCCGCGAACGTGATTACCACGGCACTACAATCGCGACTATGGCAGCCGGTGGTCACCACCAGCGGAACGCGCAGTATGGTCCGTTCCCAGAAGGCTTCATTCCTGTGCCACACTGCCTAGAGTATCGTGAGCATGAGCAAGACAATCTGGGCCAAGGCGAAACATACGGCCTGCGCGCGGCAAACGCGATTGAAGACGTAATTCTGCGCGAAGGTCCTGAAACTGTGGGTGGTTTGATTCTAGAGCCGATCACAGCAGGCGGTGGCGTGATCGTTCCACCAGAAGGATACTGGGAACGTGTTCAGGAAATCTGCGACAAGTATGATATTCTGTTGATCATCGACGAAGTAGTTTGCGGCATTGGCCGGACAGGCACATGGTTCGGTTACCAACACTACGGTGTGAAACCTGACATCGTGACAATGGCCAAGGGTGTAGCATCCGGCTACGCGGCGATTTCCCTGACTGTGACGACAGAAGAAGTCTTTGACATGTTCAAAGATGACACTGATCCGATGGGTTATTTCCGCGACATTTCCACCTTTGGTGGCTGTACTGCGGGTCCGGCGGCAGCGTTGGAAAACATGCGCATCATCGAAGATGAGAACCTGTTGGAAAACTGCATCGAACGCGGCGCACAATTCATGGACAACTTGAATGCGTTGGCTGAAAAGCACGCCTGCATTGGCGAAGTACGCGGCAAAGGCCTGTTCTGCGGGCTGGAATTGGTTGAGGATCGTGAGACTCGTAAGCCAATCGACGAAGCATTGGTCGGCGCAGTTCTGAAGCATTGCATGGGCCAAGGCCTGATCATCGGTGCCACCAACCGCAGCTTCCCCGGCTATAACAACACGTTGTGCTTTAGCCCTGCATTGATCGCAACAGCACAGGATATCGACGATATCACGGCTGGTGTAGATGCAGCGCTGACAGCGGTGTTTGGGTAATCAACC
>JBMZCY010000137.1:0-5429 GCA_049613825.1 Planktomarina sp. | reverse complement strand
ACGCAAAGCGTTTCACGATATGGTTGCGCAGGCCGGTATTGATTTTGATCACAGTCCGGTTGGTATCTTGCATGTCTATGAGACTGCGAAATCGATGGCGCATGCGGATCGTGTGAATGATCTGCTGGCCAAAGGTGGTTTGCACCGCCGCGCTGTGACACCTGCAGAAATCCAAGAAATCGAACCAACACTGCATGGTGATTTCGTCGGTGGATATTACACGGATAGCGATAGCACAGGTGACATTCATAAATACGCGACTGGTCTGGCGGATTATCTAAAGCGGGTCGGTGTTCAGTTTCGAATGGGGTATGCCGTGGAAGCGGTACATCATATGTCTAACGGTGTGCAGATAGATACGGTCGGTGGTACTTTGAACGCGGACGCATTGGTTGTGACCGCGGGTGTCGGCAGTCGTGATCTGGCGCGTCAGTTGGGCGACCGTGTGAACGTCTATCCGGTGAAGGGTTATTCCATCACAGTGAATATGCGTGACGAAGTCAGCCAAGCAGCGGCACCGCAGGTTAGTCTATTGGATGATGAAGCAAAGATTGTGACTTCGCGCCTTGGTGCGGATCGGTTTCGTGTTGCTGGAACTGCTGAATTCAACGGCGAAAACCGCGATATCCGTAATGACCGTATCGTGCCGCTGGTGAAATGGGTTGAGAAGTTCTTCCCCGATGTTTCAACTGAACACGTCACCCCGTGGGCAGGTCTGCGTCCGATGATGCCAAACATGATGCCGCGTGTGGGGCAGGGACTTTCGGATCGGGTGTTCTATAACACGGGTCACGGCCACCTGGGGTGGACCTTATCCGCTGCAACCGCTGAAATTATTGGTGCAAAGATTGCGGACCGTTTCGGTGCCACCTAACAGTTAAAACCGGTGGGTGGCTTCATGGTCGCGGGATAAATCAGGCGTTGTTTGAGGACGCCGCCTGGGGGCTTTGCAATTCGTCTAGAACGGATTGCGCAGCTGCCTGCGGGTTTTCAGCACTCCAAATCGGGCGACCGACAACGATGTGGTCTGATCCGTTTGCAATTGCCTGTGCTGGGGTTGTGACTCGCTTTTGATCCCCAAGATCAGCACCCGCAGGCCGCACGCCAGGTGTTACAATCAAGCGGCCTGCGGATTCTGGTAAGGCGCGGATCAATGTCGATTCTTGTGGACTGGCGATCACACCATCTGCACCTGCATCAAATGCGCGACCTGCGCGTTCAACGACCAGATCAGGGATTGCACCGTCTTTGATCTGGGCTGCATCTAAATCAGGACGGTCCAAAGATGTTAGGATGGTCACAGCCAAGATTTTCATATCTGATCCTGACGCACCCTGCTTCGCAGCCGCAACAACATGCGGGTCGCCATGCACCGTTAGGAAATCCAGATCAAACTGCGCCAAGCCGCGTACGGCCTTTTCGACCGTCGCACTGATGTCGAACAATTTCATGTCCAGAAAGATGCGCTTGCCGTGTTCTTCCTTCAATTCATTCGCCAATGCCAAGCCGCCGCCTGTCAGCATCCCAAGACCGATTTTGTAAAAGCTGACACTGTCGCCCAATACGCGGGCCAGTTCCAAACCGGCCAGTGCATTCGGCACATCCATTGCAACAATTAAGCGATCATCAGCCATGGTATTCCCCTATATCTATCGGGGTGCGGCTTATCCGGTTGCAGGCATCCTGTCCACGGTGCGTGAGTTGCGGGATAAAGGGCGCAGGCCCGGTTCGAAAGACAGACGATCATCGCCGCTGCGGATGTCCGGTAATCTGCGCAACTGCCGGATGGCATCGCCAATCAATATGGCATCAGGCCTGATACGTTTCGAAAACGGGGTATCGCATGACACGCGCAGGGTGCGATCATCATCGTTCGTGTTGATCTGAAACATGACATCGCCCAGTACGCGTTTCCCATCCATACTGCGCCGCATTGATGTGATTGAGATATCAAGAATATGCATATGTGTCCCTTCCACTGCTGTGGCTAGGGCATAGCGTATGTGACTTTAAAAACTCGTAAATCTGGACCCTGAAATCTAGGCCGCTAGTTTCTGGTTTGATGCACCTGACTGTTCCCAACGCTGCAATTTATCAATCAATACAACAACACGGCGTGCATCTTGCATGATCCGCTCGCGCAGTTTTCCGGGTCTTGCATCCGCCTGAGCCAGAACAGTTTTACGGCGTGATGGCAGGGACGGGTGATATTGCGTTTCCAAGGTCACCCATGCCTCAACCCGACCAAAATCGCGGTCGTAATGACATTTCAAAATTCGTGTTGAGATGATTTTCATGCGACACTCCGTATATTCATGGCTTTGGTGGTTAGGGCATTTTGAATTTTGTAAGGGGTCCATGTGCGATGACCTTTGATCGCGACACGTGTTCACGCAATGCGGCATCCGTCGTAGACGCGGTATGTGCCGTAAATGCGTCTGTTACGGAATCAAACCGGATACCTTTTAGTCCAACAACTTTGCGTTTCATCAGAATTACCTTTGTTCTGTACAACAGGTGGGAACTGCATCTGGCATAAAAACGGGGAATAACGCCGATTTGTTCCCGCGTGATTGGGGGACTTGTCCTGCGTAGGGTGCTCACCCATATCAATACAGAAGGTCGCAATCGCGCTGTGCCAAACGGGCAGTACCCCTGCGACGCTTAACGAAGGAGCAGACAATGAATTTGGAAAAATTCACAGACCGGTCACGTGGTTTCATCCAAGCGGCGCAGACCATTGCAACACGCGAAGATCATCAGCGCTTGTCCCCTGAACATATATTGAAGGCCTTGCTGGATGACAGTGAAGGACTTGCCGCGAACTTGATTTCTGCGGCAGGCGGGAACGCCACACTGGTGTTGGATCAGGTGGACGGAGCGTTATCAAAGCAGCCTAAAGTCACAGGGGATGCACAAGTATTTCTAGACAGTTCTACGACCAAGGTTTTGGCCGAAGCTGAAAAGCTGGCCACCAAAGCAGGGGACAGTTTCGTCCCTGTAGAACGCTTGTTGATGGCGTTGGCGATGGTCAAATCCAAGGCAAAGGATGCGTTGGATCAGGGGGCTGTGACGGCGCAGAAGTTGAATGCTGCGGTGAACGATCTGCGCAAAGGCCGTACTGCCGACAGCGCAGGGGCCGAGGACAATTATGAGGCGTTGAAGAAATACGCCCAAGATTTGACCGAACGTGCCCGTGAAGGAAAGATTGACCCGATCATTGGTCGTGACGAAGAAATTCGCCGTGCAATGCAGGTTCTGTCCCGCCGCACGAAAAACAACCCTGTTTTGATTGGGGAACCGGGCGTGGGTAAGACCGCAATTGCCGAAGGTATGGCCTTGCGCATTATTAATGGCGACGTGCCTGAATCTTTAAAGAATAAACGTCTGCTGTCTTTGGATATGGGCGCGTTGATCGCCGGTGCGAAATATAGGGGTGAGTTTGAGGAGCGTTTGAAAGCCGTCCTGAACGAAGTCACCACGGCGGCCGGTGAAATCATCCTGTTCATCGATGAAATGCACACGCTGGTCGGGGCTGGTAAATCGGACGGTGCGATGGATGCGGCGAACTTGATTAAACCTGCGCTTGCGCGGGGTGAGTTGCATTGTATCGGTGCGACGACTTTGGACGAATATCGCAAGTATGTGGAAAAAGACGCAGCTTTGGCGCGGCGGTTCCAGCCTGTTCAGGTGGAAGAACCGACTGTGACAGATACCGTTTCGATCCTGCGTGGGATTAAGGAAAAGTACGAACTGCACCATGGTGTGCGGATTTCGGACTCGGCCTTGGTTGCGGCTGCAACATTGTCCCATCGGTATATCACTGATCGTTTCCTGCCGGACAAAGCGATTGATTTGGTCGACGAAGCTGCATCCCGCTTGCGGATGGAAGTGGATTCCAAGCCGGAAGAACTCGATGCGCTGGACCGTGACATTCTGCAAAAGCAGATCGAAGTCGAAGCGTTGAAGATGGAAGACGATGTGGCCTCTGCCACACGTCTTGAAAAGTTGGAAAAATCGCTGGCCGAATTGCAGGACAAGTCTGCAACGATGACTGCGCAGTGGCAGGCCGAGCGTGAGAAGCTGGAGTCAGCACGTGACATCAAAGAACAGCTCGACCGTGCGCGGGCCGAGTTGGAGATCGCGACGCGGAACAGTGACCTCGGCAAAGCGGGTGAATTGTCGTATGGTGTGATCCCGTCTTTGGAAAAACAACTGGCCGACGCTGAAACCGCAGAAAGCAAGATGGTTGAGGAAGCTGTGCGTCCCGACCAGATCGCCCAAGTGGTTGAACGTTGGACAGGTATTCCAACATCTAAAATGTTAGAAGGTGAACGCGATAAATTGCTGCGGATGGAAGACGAATTGCACGGTCGTGTGATTGGTCAGAAAGCTGCGGTGCATGCTGTGTCTAATGCCGTGCGTCGCGCCCGCGCTGGTCTGAATGATGAAAACCGTCCGCTGGGATCGTTCTTGTTCTTGGGGCCAACGGGTGTTGGTAAGACAGAATTGACCAAGGCCGTGGCAGAGTTTCTGTTCGATGATGACAGCGCGATGATTCGGATTGATATGTCCGAATTTATGGAAAAGCATGCTGTGTCCCGACTGATTGGTGCCCCTCCGGGGTATGTCGGGTATGACGAAGGTGGCGTGTTGACCGAAGCGGTGCGCAGGCGTCCGTATCAGGTTGTGCTGTTTGACGAGGTTGAGAAGGCGCATCCGGATGTGTTCAACATTCTGCTGCAAGTTCTGGACGATGGTGTTCTGACCGACGGTCAGGGTCGCACTGTGGATTTCAAGCAGACGCTTATCATTCTGACATCTAACCTTGGGGCGCAGGTGTTGTCTCAGCTGCCCGAAGGTGGTGATGCCGCAGGTGCGCGTCGAGATGTGATGGATGCGGTCCGTGCGCATTTCCGGCCTGAATTCCTGAACCGTCTGGACGAAACGATTATCTTTGATCGTCTGGCACGCGAAGACATGGATGGGATCGTCGATATTCAGCTGGGATTGTTGCAAAACAGGTTGTCCGGTCGAAATATCACGCTGACGCTGGACGACGCGGCAAAATCTTGGTTGGCGGACGAAGGGTACGACCCTGTGTTCGGCGCACGCCCTTTGAAGCGTGTGATCCAGCGGGCGTTGCAGGATCAACTGGCGGAAATGATCTTATCAGGTGATATTTCGGATGGCGCTACGATTACGGTCAGCGCTGGGCCTGATGGGTTAACCGTTGGGGACCGGATTACCGGATCAAAGCAAACCCCGCCCGAAGACGCGGTGGTGCACTAATATATGGGGGCCGGATCATCGGCCCCTTTTTCGTTTCTGATGCAGTTCTTGACGCATCGGCCGATCTGACTCCATGTTACGGCATAGGCGGAGGATGATATGGCCCAAAGATGTGATAGTTGTGGAATGCCGTTGGC
>JBMZCY010000136.1:0-5458 GCA_049613825.1 Planktomarina sp. | reverse complement strand
TCAGTGTCTTCGTCATGCTGGATGGCAATTGCAGCTTTGTCGATCTAAATGAACCCGACCTGCATATCTGGTGGGGTGGGTTTCTGGGAATGCCGGAACAGGTGTTGCACCACGGCCCCCTGCCAGACGTCGCGTCTGAGATTATTGCCAAAAGATCAACGGCACGGGCACAGCACGGCTGGATTATGGACACTTACTTAATGCGGAAGGGGGATGCCTAAAATGCCTCTAAAATCCCGCGCTAAATTAAGCTGAACGCAAGACTAACTTCAGCCCCTGTTTAGCATAATACCCCCACCCTGCCTTCAGTTAACACTGCTGAGGGGCAAGGTGATCATGGAAATTTTTATTATATTAGGGCTGTTCGGTGCTATCGCACTTGCGGATATGTTTCAAAGCGACGACGGACCAGATTTGGATTCAGCACCCGAAAAATCCGCCGGTGATCAGGCCACTGATACACGCGCAGAATTGTCCCCGCCCGATGGCAACGACACCCCCAGCACGCAAGAAACGCTTGATCCGTTTGTCGAACGCAACAATCAGGCCGTTTCCAGTTACCGCAGCGGGGACGCGGGCGGCTACAATATCGACATCGATTTCCAAGGGGATTGGACTGCTGACGAACAAACGGCGGTACGTGCGGCTGCGGATTACATCAGCGAAATCATCGTTGATGATGTGCCCAATGTCAGCAGCCGTGGGGAACAATTGGATGATCTGGCCATTGTCGCCAAGAAGGAAAATATGGACGGTGCTTACGGCGTCCTTGCCTCGGCCCGTGTCACCGAAGTCCGTGCGGAATCCTTCCTGCCGACGCGGGGCGAAGTTGCGTTTGATACCAACGATATCGCAAGGATGCAGCGCAACGGCGATTGGGAAACCACGGTTCTACATGAAATGTTTCACACCCTTGGGTTTGGGGTAACCTGGGCATCACAAGATCTATTGTCCAACAAAGGGGAAGCTGGTTTGCGGTTCACAGGGGCAAACGCAACAGCAGCGTATAATTCAGAATATTCGGACGTAAACAAAGATGATTATCGCAGTATTGGCGTTCCGGTGGAAGAAGACGGTGGTGCTGGCACCGCAGGAAGTCACTGGGATGAAGATGTCTTTGACGAAGAATTTATGACCGGCATTCTGGACCGCACCGACCATATCAGCAAACTGTCCATCGCCGCGTTAGAGGACATGGGCTATGATACCTTATGGAATGACGTGACCAAATCCGGCGATGCGACGGGGCAGTTCGGATACAGCTAACACATCGCCTGCAAAGCATTTGCAATAGCGGGAAAATGGTCTGCCAATGGATTTGCCTTGCGCCATACGATACCAATGGTGCGTCCAGGTTTTGGCGCAATGAAATGTGATACAGCCACATCCGCCCCACGCGTTTCAACATCAATCGCCATTTCAGGGATCAACGTCACACCAAGGCCGGATGCAACCAGTTGCACCAATGTCGACAAATTGCAGGCATCCAAACCTGGGCGTGCGTAGGCATTTTGTAAGCCACAGAACTCTAACGCTTGATCCCGAAAGCAATGCCCTTCTTCAAGCAGAAGGAGTTTTTCCCGCGCCAGGATCGCAGCAGGCGGGATCGGCTTGCCAGCATCTGCGGCAGGCCTGACCAAGACGAAATCTTCTGCAAACAACGCAACCGCCTCTAGATCAGGGTCAGCCAGGGGCAACGCCAAGATCGCCGCATCAAGTTGGCCTTTGGTCAGATCCGAAAGCAATTTCGGAGTCAACGCTTCGGCCACTTGCAGATCAAGCGTTGGGAAGTCAGCCGTTAAAGTCCCCAAAACACGGGGCAGAAAATACGGCGCAACGGTCGGGATCACCCCCAGTGCAAACTGACGCAGACTGCCATCTGCCAGTGTCGGCGATACGTCCCCCAACGCATCCACAGATTTCAGAATGCCCGTTACTTTTGGCAACATCGCCACTGCAAACCGTGTGGGTTGCACCCCCTTTGGTCCACGTTCGAACAGTTGGGCGGACAGGTCTTTCTCCATCTCTTTAATCTGCACAGACAACGCGGGCTGGGACACAGCGCATCGATCTGCTGCACGTCCGATATGCAGCTCATCCATCACAACCGTGAAATAGCGCATCTGCTTGAGGGTCAGATTCTTCATAATCCTAGACTATGAAGATCATAGGATAATACAACTTCTAATTATCCAGAATGTCGCGTACCCCTTATTCAAATTCACACATTCGGAGATTCCCCCATGGACGGTTCCAACGACGTATCGAGCGGTTGCCCAGTTATTCACGGCAACAACAAAAACTCTGGCAGCCGGTCCAACGCGCAGTGGTGGCCAAATGCATTGAACCTGAAGGTCCTGAACCAAGGTGGCGATGCGGTTAACCCGATGGACGCGGATTTCGACTACGTCAAAGAATTCGAAGCACTGGACCTTGCTGAAGTCAAAGCGGACCTGACAGCCCTGATGACCGACAGCCAAGATTGGTGGCCAGCAGACTACGGCCACTATGGCCCGTTCTTTATCCGCATGGCATGGCATTCCGCAGGCACCTACCGCACCTATGACGGTCGCGGCGGTGGTCGTTCCGGTTCCCAACGTTTCGCCCCTTTAAACAGCTGGCCCGACAACGGCAACTTGGACAAAGCACGCCGTTTGCTCTGGCCGATCAAACAGAAATACGGTCGTGCGCTGTCTTGGGCCGACTTGATGATCCTGACAGGCAACGTCGCACTGGAATCCATGGGCTTTGAAACCTTCGGCTTTGGCGGCGGTCGCGTCGATACGTGGGAGCCTGAAGAAGACATCTACTGGGGTCCAGAAACCACATGGTTGGCCGCGTCCACAGAACCAAACAGCCGCTATTCCGGCGACCGCGAACTGGTCGATCCATTGGCCGCTGTGCAAATGGGCCTAATCTATGTGAACCCCGAAGGTCCGGACGGAAACCCTGATCCGATCGCATCCGGCTTTGACGTGCGCGATACCTTCGCACGCATGGCGATGAACGACGAAGAAACCGTAGCCTTGGTTGCGGGTGGTCACACGTTCGGCAAAATGCACGGCGCGGGTGACGAAGCACTGATGGGTCCAGAACCAGAAGGCGCACCTGTTCAAGAACAAGGTTTGGGTTGGAAGAACAGCTTTGAATCCGGCAAGGGCGTGCACACCACGACCTCCGGCTTTGAAGGTGCGTGGAAGCCGAATCCGACAACTTGGGACAATGGGTATTTTGAGACTCTGTTCGGCTACGAATGGGAAAAGGTGAAATCCCCAGCAGGTCACTTCCAATGGCAAGCCATGGATGTCGCGCCAGAGGATATGATCCAAGACGCGCATGATCCGAACGCCAAACACGCACCAGTTATGTCCACCGCTGACATGTCCCTGCGCATGGACCCGGCATATGAAAAAATCAGCCGTCGGTTCAAAGACAACCCGGATGAATTCGCCGACGCCTTCGCACGCGCATGGTACAAATTGTGCCACCGCGACATGGGGCCATTGGCCTGCCTGAAAGGCACCGAAGTCCCTGCCGAAGAACTGATCTGGCAAGATCCGGTTCCAGCAGTGGATCACCCATTGATCAACGATGCAGATGTTGCAGCCCTGAAGGCCGCCGCATTGGACGCCGCATCCATCGGGGAACTGGTACGGACCGCTTGGGCATCAGCATCCACATATCGTCAGTCGGACCGCCGTGGTGGTGCGAATGGTGCACGTGTTGCATTGGCCCCGCAGAAAGATTGGGCAGCAAACAACCCTGCGGAACTGGCAACGGTTCTGGGTAAGTTGGAAGCTGTGAAAGCTGACTTTGATGCGAAGGGTTCCAAGAAAGTATCGTTCGCTGATCTGATCGTTCTGGCAGGTGATGCCGCTGTGGAAGCCGCCGCAAAGAACGCGGGCCAAGACCTGTCTTTGCCCTTCACAGCAGGCCGTACAGATGCAACGGATGCGATGACAGATGCAGACGCATTTGCCCCATTGCAGCCCCGCGCAGATGGCTTCCGTAACTTTGACGCGGGCCGCGAGCATCGTGAGCCAGCCGAATTGTTAGTAGACCGGTCTCAATTGTTGGGCCTGACTGCACCAGAAATGACCGTTCTGGTCGGCGGCATGCGGGTTATTGGCGGTAACGCAGGTGGTGCAGCACATGGTGTGTTCACAGACAAGGCAGATACGCTGAGCACCGACTTCTTCACCAATCTGTTGGACATGTCGACCGAATGGAAACCGACCAACGAAGGTGACGTTTTCGAAGGCCGTGATCGGACATCGGGCGATCTGAAATGGACAGCGACATCCGTCGATCTGGTCTTTGGATCAAATTCGGTCCTGCGGTCCTTGGCCGAAGTTTACGGCTGTGGTGACAGCGCCGGTAAATTCGTGGCCGACTTTGGTACCGCATGGACCAAGGTGATGATGGCTGATCGTTTCGATCTGGCCTAATCGCTGACACATAAAAACAAAGGGCGGTCCATCGGGCCGCCCTTTTGCATTTAAAGTTTTGACAGCCGCGCGACCTCGGCCCGCAGTGCCTCATTCTCGGCCTTCAACTGACCGATCTGCCCCCCGACCACCTGACGCACCGCATCTTCAGAAAACAGGGTTGGGATGTATTTCGGACAATTCCAATCCATTGCGATGATCTGCACCGTCAGCACCCGTTCGGCGAGGGCCATTGTCTGATCTAGACAAGCCACCACATCAGGATCAGCATCTGCAACAGGCACCAGCGCTGCATGCCCCTGCACCTTCAACCGCGCGTGGTTCATGTAATCCATAAAGAACAGCGACACGCGATCATCGGTCAGCAAATTGCCCTGCGATATGAACTGCTTGTTCCCGACATAATCCGCACAGACCAACGTGGTCGGCCCCGCAACATGCACAAACCCTCGCGCCCCACCGCGATGCTGCATGTACGGCCATCCATCTGAATTGACGGTCGCCATATAAAAACTGTTCCGCGCCTTAATGAACGCCATGTCATTTTCGGACAGGGCATGCTGGGTGCGATGGGGATAAAATGCCTCGTATCGCTCCTTGGTCCCTTCCGTTGCTTGCAGGTCTTGGACAGCTTCGGTGAACATCAGTTTTGCGTAATTTTCCATGTTTCTAAGCCTTTGGATCAGAGGATCGTGTGCATACAGCGTATGTACAGGGTGTGTACGCGCTGTGAATCTTCAATTTTCCTTAAATGCGAATAATTCGCAACTACTTGACACTTGCGAATGATTTGCATTTACATATTCCAGCCTATGTTGAGTTCCAAAGGAGTTCCCACATGAAGACCTTGTTATCGTCCGTTGCTTTGGCCGCCCTGACCGCCCTGCCAGTTGCCGCCGAAAAGATGAAAGTCGTCACAACGTTCACCGTTCTGGCCGACATGGCATCAAATGTTGCAGGTGATGCTGCGGACGTTGTTTCAGTGACAAAACCGGGTGCGGAAATTCACG
>JBMZCY010000135.1:5203-5500 GCA_049613825.1 Planktomarina sp. | reverse complement strand
GAACTTTGCCGTTCTGGTCAGTCCGATTTACATGATGCAGGTGCTGGACCGTGTGGTGCCATCGCAAAACCTGTACACATTGGTCCTTCTGCTGTTGGTTGCGCTGACCTTTGTGGCGCTACAATCTGTGGTGGATTATGTGCGCGACGCCAGCTTTCAGCGGTCATCGCGCTGGGTCGAAACCGTGGCGATTGGTCCGATTTTGAAACATCATGGGCCAGACAAGCAGGATTATATCGACGATCTGATGACCCTCAGCGCTGGTCTAAAGGGCGGGGTGGCTGCGGCCATGTTGAA
>JBMZCY010000135.1:0-5193 GCA_049613825.1 Planktomarina sp. | reverse complement strand
AACGTGCCTTGGTTGCCCTTGTTTGTGGGTGCTTTGTTGTTGGTTCACCCGTGGTTTGCGGCAATGGCGGCTGTGATCATCGCGGTGCAGTACGGGTTGCGCAGATTGGGCATGGCCTTGCGCCGGACCCGTGAAAACCAGCGCACCCAAGTGCAGAATATGGAAACCCAAGCGTTGCGCAATTCGGCCAGCTTTTTCGCCGCGGGCGGAATGCATGTTTTGTCCCGTAACCTGATCCAACGATATGCGCAGTTTCAGTCGGAACGGCATAAGATCGAAAATTCGTTGACGCCCGGATGGGGTTTGCAAACGGCGGCAACCGGATTTGTGCGCACTGCGACGCAACTTTTGGGCCTTAGTCTGGGGGCGACATTGGTTGTAACGGGGGACCTGAGTGCGGGGGGCATGATTGCGGCCTCGATCATTCTGTCAAAAACCACATCAACGTTCGAGGTGACATTGAATTCGATCCCCGACATGCGGAATCTGATCGCGGCATCACGCCGTTTGAATGTTCTGTTTGGTGAACCTGAGCATACTGAAACAGATATTGCTGACCTGTCTGGTGCATTGACCGCAAACAAGTTGATTTTCCCGCGTGGCAAAGGCGCGCCGCCCCGATTGGAAAATATCTCGTTCATGCTGAAACCCGGGGAATGCCTAGCGATCATCGGGGCATCGGGCAGTGGGAAAACAACGTTGCTGGATGCATTGGCAGGGATCACGCCATCGCCCATCGGGGCTGTATTGTTGGACGAAACCGAGGTTAAGACGATCTCTGCCGCTACGGCTGCGCGTCACATCGGGTACCTGCCGCAAAAGGCTGAATTGTTCACGGGAACGCTGGCCGAAAATATATGCGCCTTTGATCCTGATCCCGATGATGCGAGGATTGTCGAGGTTGCGAAAACGGCAGGTGTTCATGGTCTGATTTCAGCTTTGCCCAAGGCATATGATACAAATATGGGTACCGATCCGCATTTGTTATCGGCTGGCCAAAAGCAACGCATTGCTTTGGCGCGGGCCATTTACGCTGCCCCGCGCTACTTATTTCTGGATGAACCCAACGCCCTGTTGGATGCCGAAGGGGAACGGCAGATGGGCGATGCTTTAGCGCGTTTGAAATCCCAAGGAACAACGATTGTGATGGTGATTCACAGATCTGGTGTCATGGGGTTGGCTGATAAAGTGATGCATATGGATGCTGGACGGATTGGTGATTTTGGGTCACGTGCCGAAGTTCTGGCCCGCTTTAATGTCGGATTGCGTCAGATCGAATTGCCGCTAAAAATCACATCGCTGCAAGATTTGACGGATTGGGTCGGGCGGCAATTTGTACGTACGGGCGACGATACTTTCCGCGAACGCACGATCCTTGTTGCGACAGAAATGTTCAATGTGGCGATGGTGAACGTAACCCCTGATCACAAGCGAACAGGGACATTCGAATTCATTTTCCACGATGACAACAACTGTGAAATTGCGATGAAACAACCATCCCATACGGGTGCCGCGCCTAAGGTGAAAAAGGTTGAAGACATGATGCGCAGGCCTGATATCAATATCTCGGCTTTGCCTAAGGATGAGGTGTCGATTGCGATGCTGCATCAATTAACCAGCGGCATTCGGATTGAAAACATCGAAGGCGGGGCAGTCTTTCAAATGGCCATTACCAACGCCCAACCCACGCCCTTAAATACCGGAGCACCGCACTGATGGTCAAAGTTCGCACCCACCCCGAAACATTGCCAAAAACGATCACATCGCCTTTGATCCGCACATTCGGTGTCATCGCTTTGGCTATGGTCGGCTTCATTGTCTGGTCAATCTTTGCACCCCTTTCAACGACGGTGCACACGGTTGGAAACCTGTCTGCACTGACACCCAGCTATGACATTCAACATCCCTTTGGCGGCAAAATTGACCGCGTATTGGTGCGCGAACATCAGGACGTAAAGGCGGGTGATCCCCTGTTAATGCTGGATGTGAAAACGGATCGGGCGCAGCTGGCAGAATTGTCATTGCAGATTGCAAGTTTGACGCAGGAATCCAACTATCTTGAACGGCGCTTGATGGGAAAGTCAACGGCGACCAATGGCCCGCAATGGATCGTGGACCGTTTCGAAGCGATGGAGGAATCTGTGCTGCTTCAAGTGGCCGCCAGCCGGTCAAATCAGGCATCCTTGTCTGAACAGATTTCCGTTCTGGATCAACGCATTGCCAAAACCGTGGCGCGAACGGCATCGATGCAAACACGTTATGATGATCAGCTGGCCTTGGTCCAAAAGGGATCGTTTCGTTCATCTGACGCTGCCCTTTTACATGAAAGCATTCTGGCGCTGGAGGGGGATTTGAGCACGACGCGGTCACAGGTGATTGGAATGCACGAACAGATCAGACAGACCACACTGTCAGTATCGCAGGCGGAGCATCAGTTGCGCACGATTATGCTGGATATGCTGGCAAATAATCAAAAAACCTTGCCAGATTTACGGCGCAAGATGTTGGATTTGCAAAGCCGGATCGCGGCTGCCGTGGTCGTTGCCCCCTCAGACGGGACGGTGACTGTTCTGACCTATGATACCGACCAGATGTTCGCACCCGTTGGGGCCACGTTGCTGACATTAACCAAACCAACCGACGGCTACCAAATTGCATTTCAAGTGTCGCCGCAGTTGATCGACCAGCTGTCTGTTGGAATGACCGGACAGGTAATGGTGACCAGTTTGCCACAGCGCAATTTGCCCACAGTTCATGCCGAAATCACAACACTATCCCCCGAAGCGCGGCGGGACCCTGATGGAAATATTATCAGCTATGCAGGAACTGCGCGTATTTCGCCTGCCGATTTGAAGCTGTTATTAAAGGCGTTGGATGGCAATATGCGGCTGTCGATTGATATGCCGGTGGCTGTGTCATTCACAGGGCGTCAGACCACGTTTGCGCAGTATTTGGTGGCGCCATTTGTGGCGTTTTTGGATCGGTCGATGCAGGATTAACCCTCGGACGCAGCACTTGTGCTGGTCGTGCGGAAAGCGGGCGTGCGGCAAAGACTACGCTGGCCATATCAGGCCTGCGATCCAGCGGGTGACCGCTCCGGGAACATCGCTGCCACCGTGTGCTAAGAGAAGGGAGATATCGGGGGGCAGCAAAACATTGCTCACCAAAGGATATGCATCATCAACTGCCTTCACTTGCGTCAATGCACGGGCAAGGGCCACGCGCTGCTGTTCGCCACCCGACATTTGCATCGCTCGCCAGTTCCGGCGGAGTGGCGACGTTTTCCAATGTAGTCATCGTCGGGATCAGGTGAAAGGATTGGAATAGCACCCCCATATGATCGCGGCGGAAACGTGCCATTTCGTCTTCGTTCAACGCGGTTATCCAAGCAGACGGTTTGCACCCGTCGGCCAAAGGGGTTGCACGGATCGTTGCGGATATGGGGCCATCGGTTCTGGCGTTAATTGAATAGACCTAGGGATCAGATGCACCAAAGGCCGCAAGTATGATGCGGCCTTTGGACAATGGTTCGCTGCAGGTGAAACTTGCAACCGATATGGATTGATCGGCTTGCTAGTTTTCGTTTTCCTGCTGCAGGATTTCTTTGTATGTGTAGCTTTGATAGATTTCACCATCCAAGCCCGCCTCGAATGCAGCGTCTTGGGGCAGACATCCCAGTCCGCAGACCTGGCTGGCTTGCATGTCCTGACCGTCAATGTACCACAAACGCCCGCCTGGGGTTGCGACATATCCGTCAATGCCTTCTTCCTCGTCGCCCTCAATATCCGCAGACGACGGGAATTCGGAAAACGCATCAGGGGTGAACGCCCCGTGGGTGTGGTAGCTGGCAACCAGAACCATATCCGCAGGCGGGTCATTGGCCAGACAGCTGTCTGGACGCCCTTTTTTCGCGGGGGTCGCAACCAGTTTGCCTGCAGCATCAAAGCCGATATAGCCGCAGTATTCACGATTGTTTCTGAAAGAAAGTGTGTTCAGCTGTGATAATATCGATTTCACAAGCCGAATTTCGCCTTGTTCCTGTGCACTGACAGGGGCGGCTGAGGCAACCATTGCAAGAACGGCTGCCGCAGTGAAAGTTGAGTGGCGCATTTTATCCCTCCGGTCTGGGGGGGACGCACCACTCAGACGATTAAAGCAATTCTAGTTCGGTCGCAGCTTCGCGTCCGTTGCGACCTTGCTCAACATCGTACTGGATTTTCTGGTTGTCTTTCAAGCCATCAAGATTGGCGCGTTGGACTGCAGTGATGTGTACAAATACGTCTGCCCCACCTTCGTCCGGTGCGATAAAACCATAACCCTTTTCAGAGTTGAACCATTTTACGGTGCCAGTAGCCATTCCGTAATTCCTTCTATTTATGCCATCCACTTTACTGCGATGGCCCGGCGTAATCGTGGCGTAATCGGGTGCCTGGGGCCGGAAGGCGTAGAACAGAACATCGAATGCGGTAACGGTCGCTAAGGCCCATATGGGGCAGGGTTGGTGGTTTGGCAAGGGGAACGCTTGTGAAGTTTTTGTGTCGGTGTCGGTCAGGGTGACGTGAGGGCAGTTTGCATCAACTGGCATACTGATCGTTTTCTAATGCGTCTACAGGGGCCAAACTCGCATCTGTTTCTTCCGTATCTTCAACGAACGTGCGTACTTTTCACGCATATCAGTCACTGCTTTGGACCGGTTGGTCGGTTTCTGGGCCCGTATTGGAGCGCTGTTGGCGTTGACTGGGGCACGGCCACCCGGTTTGTTCCAGTCGCGAGGCTGATCATGAAGCTGCGATTGTTGATGGACAACAGGTAGTTTGAGACGCGCGCACAGCAAGGGTGGAATACAATTGAGCATAACACAGTATCGCGACGCAGGCTTACGATCTGGTAATCTTTCATGTGCGGCGCCCTTGCCGTTCCACTGATAAAGGAAATCAAAATGTTTGTAGCCCGCGTAACTGAAGTCATCGCCTCCCCTCCCAAATCATTCGTGGACACCATCGACTAAAGGATCGCACGCGCGTCCGAAACGTTGACGAATGTCGCATCCGCATGGGTGCAGGATCACAAAGTGATGATCGATGATTGTAAAATCACCGAGTATCGCGTGACGTTGAAGATCACGTTTGTTTTGAAGGGTTGATTGGTAGGGGATTGTCCCCTTCATCGGTTTTTAACCACGTTTGGGCATCT
>JBMZCY010000134.1:0-5565 GCA_049613825.1 Planktomarina sp. | reverse complement strand
GCGCGTTGCCGGACAGATCAATCATCATGCCATTCACCGCCACGCAACTGGCCAGGCCTTTGGCATCAGCCAATTTGGCGTGTGCCCGCAGATGACGGTGTTCGCCATGCATCGGGATCAGAAATTGCGGCGCTACAACGCGGTGCATTTCTTCCAGATCAGGACGGTTCGCGTGACCCGACACGTGGTACGCGCCATCTGCATCATCCACCACATCTACGCCCATTTCAGACAGTTGGTTGATGATACGGATCACACCACGTTCATTGCCCGGAATCGTTTTCGAGCTGAATAGGAACGTATCCCCGTCCTTCAACACCATCCCACGATATTTGCCATTCGCCAACTGCGCCGACGCGGCACGCCGTTCGCCCTGACTGCCCGTCACCAGCAGCATAAGGTTGCCACGGGGGATCGACAAAGCATCCTCTGGGCTCACTGTCGTTGGGAAATCGTGCAGAACGCCCGTTTCCTTGGCCGCTTCGACCATACGTTGCATCGCGCGGCCCATCAGGCAGATAGACCGCCCTGCCCGCACACCTGCATCGGCCAGTGTTTTCACACGGGCGACGTTGGAGGCGAACGTGGTTGCGACGACCAGTTGATCCGCGCTTTCGACCAGCGACGTAATGTTGTCGCCCAAAGTGGACTCGGACTTACCAGCTTTGCGGCTGAAAATGTTGGTACTGTCACAGACCAGTGCCTTCACGCCCGGCTTAGCAATATCTGCCCAGAAATCGGGATCCCAAGGCTCACCGACCATCGGGTCCTTGTCCAGTTTGAAGTCACCCGAATGCACGACACGACCTTCGGGCGTGTCGATGACCAAAGCCGAGTTTTCAGGGATGGAGTGCGAAATCGGTGCGAACCCTACGATGAAGGGACCCACTTTGGTCTGTGCAGGCCAAGGCTCAACAGTCGTGACCGACTTCGGTTCAACGCCGTATTCTTCCAGCTTGCGCCGTGCGATGTTCGCGGTGAACGCACGGGTGTAAATCTGACAGCCCAGTTGCGCATAGGTGTGACCGACGGCCCCCACGTGATCTTCGTGGGCGTGCGTAATAAACACAGCCTCAATCCGGTCCTTGCGTTCGACCAACCACGAAATATCAGGCAAGATCAGGTCTACGCCGGGCGTGCCGTCCATATCAGGGAAAGTCACGCCAAGGTCGACAACGATCAGGCGTTCTTTGTCTACTGGGCCATAGCCGTAGACATAACAGTTCATTCCAACTTCCCCGGCGCCGCCAAGGGGAAGGTACATCAAGCGTTCAGTGCTCATCTTTTCTTATTTTTCCTTGTTGTGACGATGGATCACAGTCAATCCGTGCATCGTCAAATCTTCTTCAAATTCATCAAAAAGCCCATCATCCCCTTGGGCAAACAGGGAGGCGAGACCGCCAGTCGAAACTACACGCATGGGACGGGCGCGCTCCGCTTTAATTTGTTTGGTGATACCATTCACAAGGCCGATATACCCCCAGAACACACCCGATTGCATACAAGCGACCGTGTTCGTACCGATCACCTTACTTGGTTGGCTGACATCCACATGGGGCAGTGCTGCCGCCGCCTGATGCAATGCTTCAAGGCTGAGGTTCACGCCGGGGGCAATTGCGCCGCCGATATATGCGCCATCTGTGTCCACTACGTCGAATGTGGTAGCTGTTCCGAAATCTACGATGATCAGATCACCACCAAATTTATCAAATCCTGCAACAGTGTTGACCAAACGGTCAGGCCCAACCTGTGTTCCTTCGTCAACGCGCACGTCAACGGGTAGGCTGCATTCAGGTTTTCCAACCACTAAAGGACGGCAATTGAAGTAACGGTCCGACAAAACGCGCAAGTTGAAGACCACACGCGGCACAGTCGATGAAATGATGACTTCATCAATCTCAACTTTCAGCCCGTGCAAGGTCAACAGCCCACTCAGCCAGACATAGTATTGATCCGCAGTCCGCTGGTGTTCCGTCGCACAACGCCAATTGGCGATAAAGCTGTCCCCATCCCAGATGGTGAAGACGGTGTTTGTGTTCCCGCAATCAATGGCCAGCAGCATGAGGATTCCTAAAAGTATACATCAGCGGCGGGTATGACCGCCTGCCCCGATTTGGTCAACAGCAGCAAATTGCCGCTGTCATCAATGCCTTGGAAGGTGCCGGTCTGCGTGGCGTTCGTGGTCTTGGCTGTGATAGTTTCCCCAATGCGTGCCGCGTGGTTGGTCCATTCGGTTTTAATCGGGGCAAAGCCTTGGGTATGCATCTGGAATTCGAATTCCTGGAAGCTGTGGGCCAGAATGGGCAGGAAGTCTTCGGGGGGTATTGTTGTGCCCGTGTCCGCCACCCCGACAGGGGCGAAGGCGGCATCCCGCACGTCTGTAGGACCATGGCCGAGGTTTACGCCGATCCCGATACTGAGGCGATTGACTAAAGTTCCGTCCCCCTGTGCCTCCAACAATATCCCAGCGACTTTACCGCCATTCAGCAGCACGTCGTTGGGCCATTTTTGCGAAAGCTGTGCTGTGGTGATCTGGGACAAAGCATCCCTCAACGCACAGGCCGCGACAAACGACCGACACGCAGCTTCCTGTGGTGAACAATTCGGGGTAAGTACAAGGGTTGCGGCAAACGCACCCTCGGCTGAAAGCCATGACCTTCCGCGCCGCCCCCGTGCATTGGTCTGTGATAAGGCCACAATCCAGTGCGGGGTCGGACCTTGGTAAGTCCGCGCGGTATCCATGGTGGATGGCGTGACGGACAGAAATTCTGCCGTCACGTCCATTGGTAGTTTAGTTTGCAAGGGCGTTCGCTGCGGCAACCGCTGGGCCTTCGATGCCGAACAGATTCACCATGCCGAAGACCATGATCAATGCGACCACTGCCATGACAGATTGCAGCACCATCGGACCACCGCGATCCATAGGTTCGACTTCCTCACCGAAATACATGTAGTACACGATGCGTAGGTAATAGAACGCACTGATGACCGATGCGACAACGCCTGCAACCGCAAGCCATGCTAGACCGCCTTCGAACGCTGCGCGCAGGACATACAGTTTACCGAAGAAGCCAACCATTGGTGGCACGCCAGCAAGACTGAACATCAGGGCCAGAAGGCTAATTGCTTTCAATGGGTCAGACTTCGACAACATGTTCAGCGAACGGATGTCAGACACCGGTTGTCCATCACGCTGCATCATCAAGATCAGCGCGAAGGTGCCAAGGTTCATCGTCACGTAAATCGCCATATAGATCAGCATCGCTTGCACGCCAAACGCATTACCCGCAGCCAAGCCCATCAACGCAAAGCCCATGTGACCAATGGATGAATATGCCATCAGACGTTTGATATCTGTCTGACCAATCGCCGCGAACGCACCCATGAACATCGAGATAACCGAGAATGCTGCAATAACTTGCTGCCAGTCGCCCACCGCGCCGCCAAATGCATCGTGAACGACGCGGGCGAACAAGGCCATGGCGGCCATTTTGGGCGCCGTGGCAAAGAACGCAGTAATCGGAGTGGGCGAGCCTTCGTAGACATCAGGTGTCCACATGTGGAACGGAGCAGCGGAGACTTTGAATGCCAAACCGGACAGGACGAAGACCAAACCGATCAGCAGACCGACAGAGATGTCGCCTTGCTGTGTTGTCTCAATAATGCCCTCGAAGCTGGTTGTACCAGCATACCCGTAAACCAAAGAAGACCCGTACAGCAACAGGCCGGACGACAACGCACCCAGTACAAAATACTTCAAACCGGCTTCTGTCGACTGAGAATGATCACGGCGCAGGGATGCGACGACGTACAGTGCCAATGATTGCAGTTCCAACCCCATGTACAGCACCATCAGGTCAGACGCGCTGACCATGACCATCATGCCAACAACCGACAAAGCGATCAGCAGCGGATATTCGAACCGCATCAAGTCGTGGCGGGTCATGTAATCTTGGGACATCAGCAGCACGATGGCAGCAGATACAAGGATCACAACCTTCGCAAATTTGGCAAAACTGTCAGAAACAAAGGTATCAGAAAACGCCATTTGCGTCTCGTCTGCCCCGAATCCAATCCACAGGGCCAGCAGAAGGAACACACCAGCAGTCATCCATAGGGATGCTGAAGCCAGTTTGTCCTTACCCGTGTACACAATCCCAACCAAGGCCAGCATCGCATAAATCGCCAGTGCCAGTTCCGGCAGGACAACAGAAAGATCAGCGGAAATCATATCTTCGTTTCCTTAGTGGTCATCAACAACCGCAGCGACATCAGCGATGCCAAACTCTGCGACGTTGGATTGGTATTGTTCGACAAGTGCGGTGACCGACGGGCCAATGATGTCCAGCGCCAGCGCAGGATAGATGCCCAAGATCAGTGTCATCGCAACCAGTGGTGCGAAGATGAATTTCTCACGCGATTTCATGTCGGTGATCGACTTCAGGCTTTCCTTGATCAGGTCCCCCATCACTACGCGGCGGTACAGCCACAAGGCGTAAGCGGCGGACAAGATCACACCCGTTGCCGCGAACAGCGCGACCCAAGTGTTGACTTGGAAAATACCCATCAATGTCAGGAATTCACCAACGAAACCGGATGTCCCCGGAAGGCCCACGTTCGCCATCGTAAAGAACAAGAAGATCATCGCATAGGCCGGCATGCGGTTCACAAGTCCACCATAGGCGTCGATTTCACGCGTGTGCATACGGTCGTAGATCACGCCAACACACAGGAATAAAGCGCCAGAGATAAAGCCGTGGCTGACCATTTGGAAAATGGCCCCATCGATGCCTTGCTGGTTGGCCGCGAAGATACCCATGGTGACATAGCCCATATGCGCAACGGAACTATAGGCAATCAGCTTCTTCATGTCGTGCTGCGCCAAGGCTACAAGCGAAGTATAGACAATCGCAATCGCAGACATCCAGAAGATCAGTGGTGCCAACAAGTCAGACGCAACCGGGAACATCGGCAAGCTGAACCTTAGGAAGCCATAGCCGCCCATTTTCAGTAGGATCGCCGCCAGAACCACAGAACCCGCAGTCGGGGCCTGAACGTGTGCATCTGGCAACCAAGTGTGAACCGGCCACATTGGCATTTTCACTGCGAACGACGCGAAGAAGGCGAACCACATCAAGGTCTGAGCGCCGCCAACGACGTGCACGCCAAGGACAGTGAATGTCTCGGACCCGAAGTTATGGGTCAGAAGCGTAGCCATATCAGTCGTGCCTGCGTCGTTGAACATTGCAACCATCGCGACCAACATCAGGACCGATCCAAGGAAGGTATAGAGGAAGAACTTGAACGAGGCATAAATACGGTTCTTGCCACCCCAGATGCCGATAATCAGGAACATCGGGATTAGAACAGCTTCAAAGAACACATAAAACAGGAAGATGTCCAAGGCGCAGAAGGTGCCTATCATCAAGGTTTCAAGCAGCAAGAACGCAATCATGTATTCTTTAACACGTTTTTGAACAGCTTCCCAAGAAGCCAAGATACAAATTGGTGTTAACAAGGTTGCCAAAAGGATGAACAGCACGGAAATGCCATCCACACCCATGT
>JBMZCY010000133.1:0-5695 GCA_049613825.1 Planktomarina sp. | reverse complement strand
TCGTTTTCGGATTGCGTGCATAATCCGGAACAGCATCCGCCCATGCCCCGTCTTGCAACAGAACAAACGCGCCCAACGGCCTGCGCAACGCGGTGGCGGATGCTGACTTACGCACGTAATACCCGCCTGTTGCCGCCTTTTGCAGGTCTGGTCCCATATCCCCAAACTGTGCCCGCGCGAACATATCCGTGCGCTTTGGCACCCGCGCCACGTTCGGTTCGTCAATATATGTGGTCGGTTTTTCAACCCGCTTCAACGCCTCAAACGGATGCGGTCCGTCGACATACCGGCGCTTGGCAAACGGGTCTTGGTTTATCGCACCTTTCTGCGAACCAACGCCCAGCGCCCATTTCAATCCCAACGACGGCTGCGCCTTCGCCAAGGGTTGATCCACAACCATATCCAGATCAGTTGTCACCACTGCACATTGAAATCGCTGCCCGACAAACGGATTGACCATATCGACATCAGCCAGCCCAGCGGCAACCACCATCCGGTTAATCTCAACATCCGTTGATGCCAACGAATGCGCCTTGGCCCGATACCCCAGTGCACGAATAAAGTTCGCCAAAATGACCGCCGTCTCCATCCCCCGTAAAGCAGCGCGATGAACCTGCGCATCCCCGATCCAGTCCGCGCCGGCCTCATCCGCGGCAGGGTCACGGCCATAGTCGTAGAGGAACACAATCCCCCTCGTATGCCCTTCAACCCCAATTGGATCTGCCGCCATGGATTCCTTCAAATCCGCCATGATCAAATCGATGCCAGACGTCAACGTCTTCGTCTGCTTTGTCTGCAAATCCGCAGCCAGTGCATCAACCCCCGTATTACGACGTGACACATCCAGCACCATCGCAGGCACCAGATCACAAATGCCCACCATCGGCGCATCTTGGAACGTCGCAAATGCCTTCATCTGCCGTGCACGATCGGCCGGATCAGACGGGAAAGTTCCCATAACAGGGTTCACGATCCCGTCCCGAATGGCATCCAACATCGCTTGAAAATCCGACATCGCCGCGATCAGCGGCCCACCACGATCATACCGCACTTCTGCCATCGGGGGCACAGCCGTCAAATCAGGCATCGACCCTCGCGCCAAGCGTTCCAAAGGGTACGACCCCATATCCAAAGGACGGGACTTCGAAGAAAAGAATTTCACCATACCCGTACCCTCCCCCGCGACAGCAGAAAGAACAATCCCATTTCTATTGCTAAAAAGAACTCGCCCCCGGCAGGGTCGCCGAAGGCATTGCAGGCCCTGCATCCCGTGCATAAGGTCAAAATATGAACATCCTTTTCATCATGTATGACCAACTTCGGTGGGACTATCTGTCCTGCGCAGGCCACCCGCACCTGCATACGCCGAACTTCGATCAAGTGGCACAAATGGGTGTCAGGTTCACCAACTGCTACGTCCAATCCCCCATCTGCGGGGCAAGCCGGATGAGCACATATACAGGCCGCTACACATCCTCCCACGGGGCCACATGGAACGGGGTTCCGCTGCGTGTCGGGGAATGGACTATGGGCGACCACCTTAGGCAAGCGGGTATGTCTTGTAACTTGATCGGCAAAACCCACATGACCGCCGATGCCATAGGGATGGAACGCCTCGGCCTATCCCCAGATTCCGTCATCGGCGCACGGCAAGAGGAATGCGGCTTTGACATCTGGGTCCGCGATGATGGGTTATGGGCCGAAGGACCGGACGGATTCTATGATCAAAAGCGATCCCCATATAACGAATACCTGAAATCGCAGGGTTATCCATCCGATAACCCTTGGCAGGACCATGCGAATGCAGGGATACAGGACGGCGACAAAGCAACAGGTTGGTTCTTCAATAACACTGACCTGCCCGCTAACATTCGCGAGGAAGACAGCGAGACCCCTTGGCTGACATCCCGCGCCATCGATTTCATCGGCCAAGTGGATGATAATTGGTGCGCCCATGTCAGTTATATCAAACCACACTGGCCCTACATCGTCCCTGCCCCGTACCATGACATGTACGGACAGGAACATGTGACCGCAGCCGTTAGATCAGACACAGAATTGCAAGACACCCATCCTGTTCAACAAGCCTTCATGGATCGCAAAGTATCGACCGCGTTCAGCGAACCGGGCGTCCGTGAAAAAGTGATCCCTGCCTATATGGGCCTGATCAAACAATGTGATGATCAGTTGGGTCGCTTGCTGGATCACTTGGAGGCAACAGGCAAAATGGACGACACCATGATCGTCCTGACATCCGACCACGGCGATTATTTGGGCGACCACTGGATGGGCGAAAAGGACTTTATGCACGATCCGTCTGTCAAAGTGCCTTTGATCATCTATGATCCGCGCCCGCAGGCTGACCAAACCCGTGGCACCACTTGTGGCGCCTTGGTCGAAGCTATCGACCTTACCCCCACATTTGTCGAGGCCGCAGGCGGCACACCACAAGATCATATCCTAGAAGGGCTGTCCCTGATCCCTCATCTACACGGGACAGCACCTAAAACACGCGACGTGGTGATCAGCGAATATGACTACTCCATGACCCCGATGCGGACTCAACTGAATTTAGAACCCAAAGACGCCCGCCTTTTCATGGCCTTTGATGGTCGCTGGAAACTGATCCATACCGAAGGCGGCTTCCGCCCTGTCCTGTTCGATTTGCAATCAGACCCTGATGAGTTGAACGATCTCGGCGCAGATCCTGCCTACGCAGGCCAGCGACAAGCCATGTACGGCCATCTGCACACATGGGCGCGGCGCCGCGCACAGCGGATCACATTCTCGGACTCCGATGCCGCAGCCAAATCCGGCGCGTCGCTGCGCCGTGGCATCCTGCCGTTCCTGATTGATGGGACTGAGGTGCCCGATGATCTAACATCCGCATATCGTGGCCCCGCGCTGAAGGACTATACATGACCCATTTCGCCCCCGAACTAATAGCGCAAATCCGCGACAGGTTCGCGCAAATCGACCACTGCCCCGTCCAAGGTCCACGCATCTTTTTCGAAAACGCAGGCGGTGCCTTGACGTTGAAGTCTGTAGTGAACACCAGCACGTCCTACGCCGCAATCCCCGACAATCAAGGCCGCGCAAACGAAGGCAGCTTGGCTTTGAACGCGACAATCGCAAAAGCGAAAGAAGACATGGCCCGTCTAATGAACCCCAAAGGTGGCCAGTTCTTCATGGGGGAGTCAGGCTCTGAACTGTTGTTCCGTATCATTATGAACGCCTGCTTGCACGCGGGTGGCGGGCGGGTTCTGGGCACAACCCTTGAACACCCCGCGTCGCGCAGTGCAACCACACGCTGGGCCAATGTCGCAGGCATGGATTTGCACCTTGTCCTCCACGACGATGCAACTGGCCATGTCGAGGCCGGCGCCTACGCGGACGCAGTAACCCCGGACACCAAAGTTGCCACCATCCTGCACACCTCGCCCGTCACAGGCATGGGTGTGGATGTTGCCGCAATTTCCAAAGCCATCCGTGCGACGGCACCTGACTGCCTAATCATCGTCGACGGCATCCAACACGCCGCCCACGGGTCCATGGACCTCGCGGCCTACGACGTCGACGCCTACATCATCAGCCCCTACAAAATGTTCAGCCGCCACGGATATGGCATCGCATGGATTTCCGACCGGATGGAGGCTGTTGAGCACGACGCCCTAATCGACGGACCTTCAACCAACTGGGAACTCGGCACACGCGATACTGGTGCCTACGCAACTCTATCAGACGTGGCCAATTACATCGAATGGCTGGGCGCTGAAATCGACCCAGAAAACCCGATCAAAGCCGCAGGTGTCGCAATCAAAGCACATGAAAAATCGCTGACCGATGCCATGATTCACGGCACAGGCAACTTGCCCGGATTGGCTCAAATGGACGGCATCGCCATCCTCGGCGGCGCAGACAACCCCCACCGCGAAGGGCTGGTATCAATCCGCATGGACAGCATCCCGTCCCCCGAGTTGGTGGACCTGCTGAACGCCCAAGGCATCCGTACCCACCTGCGCAAAGCAGACCATTATTCTGGCAACATCCTAACGCCACTCGGCTTTGACGATTGCGTCCGCATATCCCTGTGCCATTACAACACATTGGGCGAGGTTTCAGATTTCCTTGCTGCCATGAAGACCCTGACCGAAAGGCCCGCGCCATGACCGACATCACCAAATTCTACATGGACGGCCAATGGGTCACACCGCAAGGCACTGGTACGTTCCCGATGATCAACCCCGCGACCGAAGACCAGATCGGCCTTCTAACTTTGGGTAACACTGCCGACGTCGACACCGCCGTCGCCGCTGCCCAAAAGGGGCATGAGGTTATTCGCAACTGGACCAAATCACAACGCATCGACCTGCTGCGCGCGATTGAATCCGAATGTCGCAACCGTGCCGAAGACATGGCCCAAGCGCAAACCTTGGAAATGGGCGCGGCCATCACATCGTCCCGCGATGACATGATCGAACCGGCCATTGGCCAAATTGAATACTTCATCAAAGCACTGGAAGGCGTCGAGGAACGCAAAATCTTGCCCACGGGCGATATCGAAGTCCTTGAACCCATCGGCGTCGCAGGCCTGATTACTCCATGGAACTACCCGATCTATCAAGCAGCCCTAAAGGTGATCCCAGCCATCGCAACAGGCACAGCCTGCGTCTGGAAACCATCCGAATTCTGCCCCCTATCGGCTGAAATTTACGCCCAAGTCATGCACGACGCTGGCGTTCCTGCTGGCGTATTCAACCTGATTTACGGCACAGGTCCCGAAGTTGGATCGGCCATGTCCAAACACGCAGGCATCCAAATGATGTCCTTCACCGGATCAACCCGTGGCGGCCAAGCCGTCACCATCGACGCCGCCCCAACAGTAAAGCGTGTTGCATTAGAATTGGGCGGAAAATCCCCGAACATCGTCTTCGCCGGTTGCAACTTGGAAGACCGGATTACTGGCTCAGTCGCTGACCTAACCCTGACCACAGGCCAGATCTGCGACGCCCCCAGCCGCATGTTGGTTGAACGCAGCATCTACGATGACGCCGTGAAACTCGCCGCCGCCGCCGCAAATGCAACTGGCGTAGATGATCCTGCACAAGATGGCCCCCACATCGGCCCTTTGGTCAACGCATCCCAATACGACCGTGTGCGTGGCTACATCCAACGCGGAATCGACGAAGGTGCGACCTTAGCCGCAGGTGGCCCAGACCGCCCCGATCACTTGAACAAAGGATATTTCATTAAACCCACGATCTTCGCCGCATGTACCCCTGACATGACAATCGTCCGCGAAGAAATCTTCGGCCCTGTCCTTGTCATGCTGCCCTTCGATACCGAAGCTGAAGCAATCAAGATGGCAAATGACACACCTTATGGTCTGGCCGCCTACATCCAATCAGGCGACCGCGATCAGGCAGAGCGTGTGGCAAAACGCCTGAAAGCCGGCGCCATCCACATCAACGGCCAACCCGTCGACTATGGCAGCCCCTACGGTGGCATGAAGCAATCCGGCAACGGTCGCGAAGGCGGGCATCATGGGTTAATGGAGTACTATGAGATCAAAACCCTGCACTTCCCCGAAGGCTTCTGATGCCTCCGGCGGGAGTTTTTTAGAGCAATAGAAATGTACACTCTTTCAGTTTGCCTTAAAAACTCGGCCTTAGGTAGCAAACGCACCAACAACATA